>JANYFS010000048.1 GCA_025359705.1 Deinococcales bacterium
GAGGTATCTTCGCCATTTTTCAACGATTGGGTGGCCCGCTCGAGGGCCATCACATCCAAGACCCTCACCAGTTCGCTGGAAGGTTCGGTGATTTGGGCCAAGTATTTGAGTGCCTCGAGATAGCGCTTGGCTTCCAGTGCCTCTTGCCATGCCAGCACCTGTTTTAGATCTTGCGAAATCTGTGGATCATTTTGACCCATCATCTCGAGCGCACGGTATTGGGCCTCGGCCTTACGGATTTGAAAAAGCCGCAAACTCTCGAGCCAAGCCGTTTGTGGATCGGCTTGGGGATTTGGGTTTTGGTTTACTTCTTGGGGTTCTCGGGGTTCATTCAGTTCATTCACGATCATTCACGTCTTGTACAGTTTAACCAACTCGAGGACAAAAGATTGAACCATCCCCCCAAACACCCCTCGAGCTACTTCTTCAGACTCCCCTCGAGCCAGCAGAACATTTACAGAAAACACAAAACGCACCACGCAAAACGCACAAAACCTAGACCCAACCCCTGCCTCCCGCCTTAACATACAGGTATGATGGCTCAACCGCGCCAAAATCTGAATATTTAGGCGCAGCATTCCCCTTTTGAGGTGTACAGAACATGATCGTAATGAAATTCGGTGGAACTCTGATGGGTTCGACAAAGGCCATCCAACACTCCGCCTCGCTGGTTCTTCGCAGCACCCAACACGGCGAAAAAGTCGCCGTGGTTCCCAGTGCCATGTCGGGTGTCACCGATCAATTGATTAAAATTTCGGCAAGTGCCGAGCAAGGCCATATTGCCTTTGCCAACGATGAAATCTCGCTGATTCGTCAGCGCCACCTGAATACCGCCCACGAATTGGGAGCCAGTGCCGAATCGCTGACCGTGCAAAAACTGCTCGAGCTGCTGGATTCTTTGGGTCAAACCATACACGGGATTTACTTGCTGCGCGAACTTTCGGCCCGCTCGAGGGATCTGATTGTTTCTTTTGGTGAGCGCTTGTCCGCGCCCCTGATGGCCCTAGCCCTCGAGCGTATGGGGGTGCGGGCGCACGACCTGACGGGCGGTCAAGCAGGACTGGTCACAACCGATACTTTTGGCAATGCACGGCCCTTGCCCCAAGCATATGAGCGCATCCCCTCGAGGCTCAGTGGCTTGCTGGATCAGGGCATTACCCCCGTGGTTACGGGCTTTATTGGCGAAACCGAAAAAGGTGTGATCACCACTTTAGGGCGCGGTGGCAGCGATTACAGCGCCACCATCTTGGGCGCGGCCCTTGGTGCCGACGAAGTTTGGACTTGGAAAGATGTGGACGGGGTGATGACCACCGACCCAAGAATGGTTCCCGAGGCCCAAAACCTCGAGCAGTTGTCCTACGAAGAAATTATGGAAATGGCCTACTTTGGGGCCAAAGTGCTGCATCCTCTGGCGGTTACTCCGTTGCAAGAGCGCGGTATTCCACTGCGGGTCAAAAGTGCTGCCGATCCCGACTTCCCTGGAACCTTGGTCACCGCCCACCCCAAAGGTCTGAAAAACGGGGTGAAGGCGGTGACTGCCATTCGCAACGCTGCCATTATCGATGTGGGCGGTGCGGGTATGGTGGGGGTTCCCGAAGTGGTTTCCAAGATTTTTGATGTCTTGGCGGGCGAAGCAGTCAATGTAATCATGATTTCGCAAAGCTCCTCGATGGCGAATATCTCGCTGGTGGTTTTGCGCTCCGATGCACGGCGTGCCTTTGATGCCCTGAAAAGCCAATTTGCCAATAGCGATTGGATCAAAACCTTCGAGCTATGGGAAGATGTGGCAGCGGTAGCCGTGGTGGGCGAAGGAATGCGCGGAACCAAAGGGGTTGCGGCGCGGCTTTTTACCGCCGTGGCAGCCGAAGGGATCAGCCTGCACATGATCGCGCAGGGGTCTTCGGAGCTGAATATCTCTTTTGCCATCGACGAAACCGATGCCGAAAAAGCAGTCAAGGCCATTCACAAAGCCTTTTCCCTCGAGCGCCTTGAGCCAAGTGACGAATAAATCTCCCATAAATCCCCAATAAATCACTCGAGATATCCCTCCAAGAAAATCTAAGGGAAATCAAAGGAACCCCTATGCCAGAAGCGTTTGAACAGGCCATCAACCTTCAAGACCTCGAGCTTTTGGCACAGCACAATCTGGATCAAAATGCCTGGGAATATTACTCGAGCGGTGCAGACGACCAGATCACGCTGAGCGAGAACCGTTTGGCCTTTGCACGGCTCAAATTGCGCCCGCGTTTTTTGGTGGATGTCTCGAGGGTGGATACTCGGGTCTCGCTTTTGGGCCTGAATCTCAGTTCTCCAATTTGCGCCGCGCCCACCGCTTTTCACGGGCTGGCGCATGGGGAGGCCGAGCTTGCCAGCGCAAGGGCTTTTCAAAAATTCGGCAGCATCTTCACCCTCAGCACCTTGTCCAACACGCCGCTCGAGGGGGTGGGGCAGGCAGCGGGGCATCATTTTTGGTTTCAGTTGTATGTCTACAAAGACCGCGAATTGACCAAAGCCTTGGTGCAACGGGCTGAGCAATCGGGGGCCAAAGCACTGGCGCTGACCGTGGACGCGCCTTATTTTGGACACCGCGAGCTGAACGAGCGCCATCATTTTCAGTTACCCTCCCATCTGTCGGTCAGCAATTCGGGGGCAGCCAACGATATGGGGTCGCAAGATGCCAACCAAGGTTCGCAATTGGCAGCTTACGCCCGCCGCTTGCTGAACAGCCGCCTGACCTGGGCCGACCTCGAGTGGCTCAGATCCATCACCCATTTGCCGATTTTGGTCAAGGGCATTCTCACCGCCGAGGATGCAGTTTTGGCGCTCGAGCATGGAGCCAGCGGGATTTGGGTATCCAACCACGGGGGACGACAACTGGACAGCGCAGTTTCCACCCTCGAGGCGTTACCCGAAATCGTGCAAGCGGTGGGAGACCAGCTCGAGGTGGTTTTAGACGGCGGGGTGCGGCGCGGAACCGATATCCTCAAAGCACTGGCTTTGGGCGCAAGGGCGGTGTTTTTGGGGCGGCCTGTGCTGTGGGGCTTGGCAGCGGGGGGCGAAGCAGGCGTAACAAAGATGTTAAACGTGTTGCAGACCGAACTCGAGCTAGCCATGGCCCTGAGCGGTAAAGTAACTTTGGCGGATCTGAAACCCGACTTGATTTTTAGATCTATTTTTTAGATCTATTGTTTAGATCTGTTTTTTAGACCCTCGAGCCAAACCCCACATCTGCTACACTGGCGAATCCAAATGAATGTTCAAGAAATACACCTCGAGTCATTACCCCTTTCGCATAACAATAGCGATCTCATTTTGCTGTCCACCGACATTTCCCCCGTGCTGCTGGCCCGCTATGCCATCGCCTTGTCCAACGGCAACGGGGGTCTGATTGTGGTGGGGGTTTTTGCAGGGCAGTGGCAAGATGCCAGCGATATTCACCCGCTGCAAATCACCCACGCCATTTTTGAACTCAGTGGCGGCAAACTGAGTTGCTTTGTGCATCACCGCGAAATCGAAGGCAAAAGAGTGGTGCTGGCCTATATTCCCCAAGCGCCGTACCTGCTTTCCACCCCCTCGGGTGAGGTGCTGGGCTGGGATGGCAGCAGTCTGATTCCGCTGCAAGGCATGGGGCGTACCCCGCAGGCCGAACCCGACTACACCGATACCGTTTCTCCAATGGCAAGCCTCTCCGACCTTGACCCCAGCGAAGTAGGGCGCTTGC
>JANYFS010000057.1 GCA_025359705.1 Deinococcales bacterium
GCAAATGGAAAACCCTTCTGGAAAATTAAAAATTTCAGATGGTTCTCAACTTTTACAGCTAGTAGATTCAGAATTAGATAATGATAGTCAAATTGACTATAAAGGAAGTAATATATCATTAAAAGAGTTAAGAGCTGATTATAACAATAATATGGCTTTAATTAGAGATATTTCATTAAAATACGCTGAATTAGAAGTCTCTAATAAAAGTTTATTTTACGATTATTTGGGTTTGAATGCACTTTATACCACACATCTTTTCTTAAAAACCTCATAATTTGGAACCATGTTAGGAATCGGAAAAAAGCTGATCGCAGAATTTATCGGAACCTTTGCCCTGATCTTGATCGGGGCAGGTTCCATTGCCGCAGGTGCGGATCTTACGGGTATTGCCTTGGCCCACGGCCTGACCATCACTATTATGGCCCTCGCCCTTGGCCCCATTTCGGGTGGACACTTCAACCCCGCTGTTAGTTTTGCCTTGTTTGTGATGCGTAAAATCAACTCGAGGTATCTGCTGGCCTACTGGGGTGTTCAACTTCTGGGCGCACTGACCGCCAGTTTACTGCTGATGGCAGTAGCAGGTAGCAAAATGCAACTGGTTCACCAAGGCATCCCCGCCCTCGATGCTTCAGTGAGTGTTTTTGGTGGCTTGCTGCTCGAGTTTATCACCACTTTTTTCTTGATGTTGACCATCACCGCTGTAGCCATGCGCCAAAGCCACACGATGGCGGGCTTGTTCATCGGTCTGACCATCACCATCGATATTTTGTTGGCTGGCCCACTAACAGGCGCTGCTATGAACCCCGCCCGCTGGTTCGGCCCCGCCCTTGCCTCGCTAAATTTCAGTAACTTTTGGATTTACTGGGTTGGCCCGCTGGCAGGCGCTGCCGCAGGTGGAACTTTGGGCATGTGGCTTTACGATTTAAAAGAAAAAGAAGAACGCTCGAGCTAAAAACACTACCCCTCGAGCGCACCCAAACAAACACCCCGACAAAAAAAGACAGGCATCCAAACCTGTCTTTTTTTGTTCCCCTCGAGCCTTCCCACCACTTAGGCCAGCAAACGCTGATACAGCTCGAGGTATTTGTTGGCACTGGATTCCCAAGACCAGTCTAGGGCCATCGCAGCGTGTACCCGTTTTGACCAAGCAGTTGGATCTTGCCACACATCAAACGCCGCATCGGTGGCCTCGAGCAGACTTGGGGCGCTGGCTTCGGGGAACAGAAAACCAATCTCGGGGGAAATGGTGTCGTGTAGGCCACCAGTATCTCGAGCGATGGGGAGCGTGCCATAGCGCATCGAGATCATTTGAGATAGGCCGCAAGGTTCAAAACGGCTGGGCATCAAAAAGGCATCGGCTCCTGCATAAACCTGATGGGCCAAATCTTCGTTGTAGCCCTTGTAGAACGCAAAATGCGGGGCATAGCGCGAAATTAAACCCAAAACCTTCTCCGAAAACAAATCGCCATCGCCCAAAATCACCACATTCCAACGCTCGAGCAGATCTCCCAAGGCTTCAATGGCAATATCAATCCCTTTTTGTTGGGCAAAGCGCGTGACCAAAGCCACCGTGGGGCGCTGTAGATCAAGCTCGAGTTCGATTTGCATCCGCGCCCGCGCTGCCTGCTTGCCTTGCCAATCCGAAAAACCCGCCTGTGCATCGGTCACAGGGTCCCAGCGCTCGAGGTCGATACCATTGATGATGCCGTGTAAACGTCCGTCGCGCTGCACCCGCTTCAACACCCCCTCGAGCTTTTCGCCGTAGGCCAAAGTGGTAATTTCTTGGGCATAGGTCGGTGAAACCGTGGTGACGGCATCGGCGTAAACAATTCCCGCCTTCATCATATTCACATCACCAAAAAACTCGAGTCCTTCGGAATGCACCAGGCTCGAGGGCAGGCCCGTCCAAGACAGCACATCCCACGGGTTCCAGCGCCCTTGATACTGCAAATTATGAATGCTATATACCATCTTCACCCGCTGAAAGGTGGTTGGCACCGGGGTAAATTTAATCAAAGCGGGCAGCAAACCCGTTGCCCAATCGTGGGCGTGCAAAATCTGCGGTTGTAAACCCATCGCAGCAATCGCAAACGGAACCGCTTTGGCAAAAAAGATAAAGCGCTCCACATCATTTTTAAAACCATACAATTGCTTGCTCTCGAAACCCGCCATCCGCACAAAAAGGTAAGTTACACCATTTTGGTACAACCGCCCAATTTCCACCTCGCCAAACATCCCAGGCACACTAACAATGGCTACACGGTGCGGCTCGGCTCCGCCGCCCAATTCGCCGTACCAAGGAGAAATCACCGTAACGGTGTGTCCCAGACGGGCTTGCTCGAGGGGTAAGGCTCCCAAGACATCCGCCAAACCCCCTGTTTTGGAAAAAGGATAAACTTCGCTCGAGACGTGAAGAACGTGTAAAGGCATACAGTCATTCTAACCGCAGATGCGGGTTTATCGTCAGCTCGAGGGGTGCTTGTCTATGGGGATTCTCGCCAAAATACCAACGAAATACGAATGTAGACCACTTTGTTTGACAGTGTTCTTCAGACATGCTAATATTTCTGTCGCTGCCAAGGGGATTACCAAGGCGCTCGCCGAGCAAAAACCACTGTCACCAGGGTCTTTAGCTCAACGGTTAGAGCAATCGGCTCATAACCGATTGGTTGCCGGTTCAAATCCGGCAGGACCCACCAAAGCAGGCACGGGCGGTTAGCTCAGCGGTAGAGCACTCGCTTCACACGCGAGGGGCCACGTGTTCAAATCACGTATCGCCCACCATGCAGCACAACGAATTCCCCTCTTTGCTCGAGGGGAATTTTTGTTTTTGTTTGCAGGCTCGAGCAAAACTAAGTACCTCCCATGTCAGATTTAGAGATTTTCTAAATCTGACAGCAACCAACGGGAGTAGGGCAAAGAAGTTCCTATCAGCGACGTGGAAGATTTCGAGCTTTGAGAGAATATCTGAAACATAGCTGGGAGGAACTTAAACTGAATTCAGTCCGCTGCGCTCGAGGGTGTGGGAACAAAAGAAATCTCGAGTTTTTGCCCCATCACTCGAGCAAAACGCCGCAATACATCGGTGCCATGCCCCCAATAAAATGGGTTTTTAAGGCGGTGGATCGAGGCGGGCGATGTCCCCATGCGTCTTGCCACCTCCACATCTCTAAGCCCACTCTGCTCGAGCAGGCGTTCGATCTCGAGGGAAATGGGGTTGAGCGGCGCAGGCTCGAGCAGCAGCACTTCACAATGTTCACCCTTGAAAAACTCAATGAAATCAGCTTCGATGTCCCCTAGAGACTGTGCGACTACGGGTTTTGGCGTTTCACCTAACTCGAGTAGCTCTTGAAGGTACAGTGCCAAACCCTGCTCGAGCAGCTCGAGCGTTTCGTTGCGGTTTTTACCGCCCACCCAAACGCTCTGAAGATCTGGTATGCAGCCGCCCCATGTTTTGCCGTCCGTTGAGATGAGTCCTAAATAGTTCATGTTTTCTCGAGTGGTGAAGTTCAGAAGTGGAGGGCTTACTTACCGATTCGTTTAAGCAGTGCGTACATCAGACCCCGATCAACATCGGCTCCGTCACTACCCGCGATTACTTGTCTCTCACCACCTTTTCCCCATATTTGGTGGCTTCCTTTTTGTCTCAAAAGCTCCCAACCTTCTTCTGCATAGAGTTTCCTGATTTCTCTGAACTTCATCAGCCCTCCACGTAAAAATATTATCAAAATTAGTAATGAATTTCAACTCTCTCGAGCGGTTTTTTGTCTCTCGAGCCAAATCCAACCCATCCAAAACGAAAACACCCCGCTCGAGGCGGGGGTTATTTTTACTATTTTTTGGTGGGACGTGTAGGACTTGAACCTACGACCCAGTGATTAAAAGTTTCTTTAGTTCAAACATATACAAACTTGTATAAACCTACATAAACCGTCCCAAGCGATGATTTTTTGATACCTAATGGGTTGGCAAACCCCCACTAACCTTCATCAACCTCTTTATGGCTGCCACCGTCTGCCCCCAAACCATAGAGTTGATCAGCCCCCAAAGCTGCGCTCTTTCGTGCGAGTTCATCTGTTCTGACATATCGGTTTAACGTCAAATGAATATCCTTATGGCCTAGTCTCTCGCTCACAGATTTAATCGGTATGCCACTCTCGAGCGCAACCGATGCCCAAGTGCTGCGAAGGTCATACAAGCGGATCGTTGGCACCCCAGCGCCCTCACAAGCGGTAATAAACTGCTTTCGTAGATTACTTTGGGAGGCTGGGCCACCTGTAGTAGACGGGAACACCAGATCGAGCGCTTGCCACCTC
>JANYFS010000097.1 GCA_025359705.1 Deinococcales bacterium
CAAAGCGCTCGAGGTGAGCAGGGCCAAAGCGGGGTGAATGATACGGAGTTGCACTAAAAAGCTCGAGCCACTGTCCAAAGTTTTACGAATGCCTTCGGCAAGGGTTTCGCTGGCGGCACTGGGAAACACGGTATCCCCCAAAGCGGTGACAGCGCCCGTGGCTCCCAACACCAAAGTCAAAAGGGCGGTGCCGTAGCACCACAAGCGCAAATTCTTATTCTCGAGCCTTTTGAACTGTATTCCTGCGCTCGAGGCGGCGGTATAGGCCAGAGATCCCAGCAGCAGCAAGGTGCTGGCAAAGTGCATCGGCAGGGTGATCACCCGACCCAAAGATTTATCGATGCCCGTCCAGCCCAGTAGCACAATGCCCGCGCCCAAAGCCCCCTCGAGCAGAATAAAACCAAAGCTCCAGATGGCTCCCGCCCGTGCAGCGTGGCCCTTGGGTAGCGACTGAAAGGCCCAAACCAGCAAGCCCAGCACAAAAATACCCGCCAAACCCGTGGTGGCACGGTGGCTGAACTCGATAAACCGCTCGAGGGTGAAACTCAGCGGGATGATTTCGCCGTTGCAGGTGGGCCAGTGGCTGCCGCAACCCGCTCCAGAACCCGACATCCGCACAAATGCGCCCCACAAAATCACCACAATGTTGTAGGCCAGCACTGCCCACGCAAAGCGCGATAACGGCAGGTTAATGTTATTTGGAGTGGTTTGGTCAGATGATGTCATTACCTTCCCTCGAGACGCGCTTGAAGTTCAGACCCGTCTCCTCGAGTTTGAAGCTGTTTTGTGGCACACAGATCTTCTTCTTAAGCATGTCTCATTCTACCTCGAGCCAAGTGCCAGAGATTAGGATAAATGTCCTAGCCGTTCTGGAGCGGATTTTTCAGATTTGAGTTTTTCGTGGTTGTTTTTTCGGAGTCCGTTTTTCGGGGTTCGTGGTTCGTTTTTGCAGACTCGAGGGAATAATGACGTGATATTTGCGGTGAGGTTAAGATCTGGCTTTCTTGGCAAATTTAAAATGAATAAAGCCTGTTTCACTCGAGGTTTTTAATATTTGATACTCCAAAGTTAGGCTAAACTAAAGCTCGAGGTCATAAAATGTCCATCATTCTAAAACCACCCCAACCCCTCGAGTGGCCCGAAAAAATGCCCAGTGTTTTTTTGGCTGGCTCCATTGATATGGGTCAAGCCGAGGCGTGGCAAGCACACTTGGAAACGGTATTTGCTCCGCTCGAGGTGGCAGTGCTAAACCCCCGCCGCATTGATTGGGACGTATCTTGGAAGCAAGACATCACCAACCTGCCTTTTGTGCAGCAAGTGCAGTGGGAACTCGAGGCCCAAGAGCGGGCTAGCCTGATCGTGATGTATTTTGCCCCACACAGCCAATCCCCGATCACCCTGCTTGAGCTGGGACTTTTTGCCCACACAGGTAAGATGCTGGTCTGCTGCCCCGAAGGATACTGGCGCAAAGGCAATGTGGATGTGGTTTGCCAAAGGTACGGAATTCCCCAGGTTTCCGATTTGGAAACGTTGGGGAGGGTAGCCCTCGAGCGGTTGGGGCGAATGAAGATGCCCCGTGGGGAGGATTTGTTTTTGTAGGGTGTTTCGTTATTCGTTATTCGTTATTCGTTATTTGTTGTCCGTTAAAGATTATGTTTCTCGAGGGAGTTGATTTGATATATGCGAGTGGGCGAGCCAGCGGCCCGCCCCTACGAAAGATTGAAGATTAAAGATAGGACAATTTTTTTTACTTACCCTCTTACTCTCAACCTTCTCTACAGTTTAATAATCATCTTGCCTGTATTGCGTCCCTCGAGCAGTCCAATCAGTGCGTCTGGGGTTTGTTCAATTCCCTCGAGTACAGTTTCGTCAAAGTGGATTTTGCCACTCTCGAGCCAGCCTGTCATTTCTTGGGCGAATTCGTCGAATAGATCGTAGTGGCTGCCGACCAGAAAGCCCCGCAAAGTGAGCTGTTTCCCGATGGCAAGGGCCAAATTTCGTGGCCCTATGGGGGCGGAGGTGTTGTTGTATTGGCTGATTGCACCACACAAGGCCAGTCGCCCGAAGGGTTTCATGGCCCCAATTGCCGCCTCGAGGTGTTCGCCGCCCACATTGTCGAAATAGACATCGATTCCGTCGGGTGCGGCCTTACCTAGTTGCGCGGCTACAGATTCATCTTTGTAATTGAAGGCGGTATCAAAGCCCAATTTTTGCTCGAGGTGCTGTACTTTTTCGGCGGTTCCTGCGCTGCCAATCACCTGTCTGGCTCCGCGCAATTTGGCAATTTGCCCTACCAAAGCACCCACCGCACCCGCTGCTCCCGATACAAACACGGTTTCGCCCGCTTTGAATTCGGCAATCCGCAGCAAGCCCGCATAGGCAGTCATGCCAGGCATTCCCAGCACTCCCAAATACACGCTCAGCGGCAGGCTAGGAAGGGCGGGAACCACTTTGGCCCGTGCGGGATCGACAATGGCATGGCTGCGCCAGCCAAGGTCATGCAACACAAAATCCCCAACGTGTACCGAATCCGAATTGGACTCGAGGACTTCTCCCACCGCGCCGCCAGTCATGGTTTCATTTAGGGCAAAAGACGCAGTGTAAGACTTGCTGTCGTTCATTCGGCCCCGCATGTATGGGTCTACCGTCAAAAACAGATTGCGAACCAGAATTTGACCCGCGCCCAGCGCAGGAAGGGTAACAGTCTCGAGCCTAAAATCGTTGGGTTTGGGCATCCCGATGGGGCGTGCTGCCAATTGAATCTCTTTGGAAATCTGTGGGGAAGTCATCATACCCCTATTTATCCCGTTTATTTGCCCCTCGAGCGTGCTTGAGGTGACGATTGGTGTTTGATGCTCCCTCGAGCGCAAAATCTTTTTCCTACCCTCCTACCCTAAATCTTTTTTCCCGCCTGCCCTCTCGCCCTATCGCCCTCAATCCCTTCGGTACATTCGGCTCTGACCCCTACAGCCGCGCTCGAGCTAAACTACTTCCCTATGGAACGTTCCTATGCCCTCGGCGAATTGCTCACCCAAATATCCACCATTACCATTGTGCTAAGCGGCTTATCTTTGATTGTTGGCGTGGTTCTAATCAAACGCGGGCAACGCCAAGCCCATATGAGCGCTATGATGGTCGCTTGCGCTCTAGCCAGCATTTTTATCGTTTTTTACCTGACCAAAGTGGGCCTCAGATTCAGCAAAGAATACATTGGCCCCCCCGAGTGGCATGTCGGGTATTTGGTGTTACTGATCAGCCATATGATCATGGCGGCGCTGAATTTACCGCTGGCAGTTATGGCCTTTATCAACGCTTGGAATGGGCGCAAAGCCGCAGGTGGACGCGGTTTTATCGAACCAGAGGCCATTCATCAGTCAACTGCCGCATCTTTTTTCGCCAAACACCGTGCTTGGGTGCGCTGGACGGTTCCGGTGTGGCTTTATGTAGCGGTGACGGGCTGGATGATTTACGCAGTCCTCGAGCAGTATGGGCGCTGGAAAGCCTAGCGCAGTTGTCCGTTTTCCGTTTCGAGAATGGTTGCAAAATATCGTTTCTCAAACGACTGGATTATCTTTTTGATTGCGTTATTCAACCGTTCAGCATTCGGACAAATGCTCTAAAGCCCAAGCGAATTTAGGCCACTCGAGTGGCAAGCGAGTTCATCAACTCGAGGATTTTATGCACCGTGCCCCGCTCTGGGGCGTTTTTTAAGGCTTGCTCGAGGGAATCCAAACCTATTTTGGTCTGTTGGGTCGCCACTTCCATTGCGGCTTCAATCGCCCCGCTCGAGCGAATATCCGCCAAAATTTCGGCAATATCGCTCTCGAGCTTATTTGCGCGGGGTTGGTTCATCACCTCGAGAAATCGTGTTTGTTGTGCGTGAGGGGCTTGCTCGAGATAGTGGCAAGTGATCAGGGTGCGTTTGCCCTCGAGCAGATCTCCACCGATTTCTTTGCCGTACTTTTCCACATCCCCAATCAAATTCAGTACATCGTCCCGAATCTGAAAAGCCGCCCCCAAAGCCAAACCCGCCTCGAGAAATTGGGGGTTCGGCTCGAGGTGAGCCGCAACCATGCCTAAACGCAACGGGGAAACCACGGTATAGTGCGCGGTTTTGAGCTGTACCATTTGCAAATAGTCGGCGCTCGAGAGGTTCCAACGTTGGTGCTGTACCCAGGCCAAATCCATATGTTGCCCTTCGGCGGTGCGGTGGATCATCTGTAAAAACTCGAGTCTGGCGGCGGGTGGCCCTGCAAAAACCGCTTGCCACATATAAATATGCAGGGCATCCCCCGCATTTAGGGCTAGGGGCATCCCA
>JANYFS010000111.1 GCA_025359705.1 Deinococcales bacterium
CGCTAAATTTTTGCTCCCAACTGTTGCAGACTCCCAGCAAAACCACCGAAAAACTTCCCGCAAATAGCCAAGCGGTGAGCGCTGCCAAAAAGGTGTTGACGGGTTCTCCACGGTCTGCGGGTAGGGCAAAAGGCAAATAAAGTAGCCAGCACACCGCCAAAATCCCCACCAGTATCCATTTATAGCGCTGCCAAAAGCCAAAAAATCGCTCGAGGTTGGCCCCCACCATCATGCCCAAGCCCAGCGGGAAGGTGTGCCAAAAGATTTTGCTGGCAATGGCAGGAAGTTGCCAAAACAAACGGTTCAGCCAGTAAAAAACCAATTGCACCGCGCCCACTGCCACACCCCTAACCTGAAGTTGGGTCGCGGTTTCCGCTCGAGGGGGGCGAAAAAACGGCAGCAACAGCGGGAAAATAATATAAAATTGAATCACCAAAATCATAAAATACAAATGGTAGTAGGCTTTGCCCGTCCACAGCCAGGTGAGCCAGCGTTTCCACTCGAGCAGGTTGTACAAGGTCAGGCTCGAGGTGGCGGCACTGAAGAAGCCATAAAACAGTGTCCACAACAGATACGGCTGTAAAACGGTACGCAGGCGGCGGCTGTAAAAAGTTTTTAGCTCGAGGGGTTTGCTCAGGGGTTTGTTTTGGTATTGAAAGGTGAACACCAGTGCGGTCATAAACAAAAAACTAGGCACTGCGAATTGCAAAGAGCGGTTCAGAACCTCGAGGCAAAGGATCACCCAATCTTGCATCCCCGCAATTTTGAGGGCATGACCCGAAACATGGATGCCCACCACCGCCAGAATTGCCACCCCCCGAAAAAGATCCAGCGACTCGAGGCGGGTGGGTTTGGGGGCTGGGGAAATGGGTGAGGGTTGCACCCGTGCAGTTTATCAGTTGCGCTCGAGGAAGGATCTATTTTATCTTGTGCGGGGTAAACTAAGGTTATGTTTTGGGCATGATTTGGAACCCAAAACCGCTCGAGTGACGTTCAAACATAAGGAAGTGAATTTATGACCCAATCCATTTCGCAATCTCCCAACCCACTTTTGCCAATCCCCTCGAGTGTAGACTTGGCCCGCGCTCAACTTAAAGGAGTTTTGGCGGTATTACTCGAGCAACAGCAAATTCAGGCGTACCGTTTTCGGGATGCCCTCGAGCCATCTGCTTTACCCGCCATTGGAATTACGGTTTTGGTTGAAGCAGCCTCGAGCGAACACCGTTTGAATGTGCGGCGCTGGATTCGCCATACGATGGAAGATTCGGGTGTTTGGGTGGAAGTTTCGCTCGAGTCTAGCCAAGAAGATTATGGCAACTAAAGCAAAACATGAAGATCAAGGACAAATCCAAAATCCTGCCCCTCGAGCGGGATTTTTTCATTCCCTCGAGCGAGCCAAGTAAATTAGGAAAGGCTCGAGTAAAATATCGGTGTGAGTGATTTTGTTCCAGATAACGCCGCAGAGATTCCAAGTACACCTTATGCAAAGCAGATTGCAACACATTTGGGACAAGATCATATTGATCGCCTAACCCAAATTTTTGTGGATATTGGTGTGGCCCAGTGGCTCGAGCAATACCCGTTCAGTCGGCTCGAGTTGACCCAAAATGTTATTTATGACAATAGATTGGCAAGTGGAGTTTATTCGTACAAAACGGGAATTTTGAAAATTGCTACTACACGCGCAAAAAGTGAATATGGCTATCCGTTTCGCTGGCAAAGCATCTATTCGGTGAGCAGCACAGGTGAAACTCAATTTCAGGCAACCCAAAGAACTCTTGTTCATGAGTTGGGACACCACCTACACGCAATTCTTGCCCGTATGGATATGGAGTTTTTCATGGAGACCACTAGGGCAGTCATTTTGCGTGGTGGAACAACCTACAGCAAAAACAACCAACTCGAGTATTTTGCGGAAACATTCGCACTGTACGTGTTTTACCCGACGGAATTGCTGGTGAAGGATGGCTTTGGCTATGGTATGATTGAGTCAGCTTTAGAACGCGTAGGGCTGGAGGTGAAACAGCAATGACACGAGCAATAACACAAAATGAACTGGGTAAACTTCAAGCGGAATTGGTGCTGGGTGCCATTCAAGGAACGCTGACTGAAGGGCGTTACAATGAAATTTTGGACATTCTGCTTGAAGTCGCTGCTCCTTCCATCGAGGCTACGGCAACCCTAAAAGAATGTGGTGAACTCGAGTGGATAGAGCGGCGTAACCAACGAACCGTTGCCGCCTAGACCCAACCCAACAACCCCCAAATCCTGCCCCCTCGAGCGCAGGATTTTTTCTTTTCCCTCGAGAGCGAAGTGTACCGCTGCTTTTCCACTTTGCCCAAGCCTTGGCTCGAGCGGGTTGGGATGATGCGCCACAAATACGGGGTGAATTTACTCAATCTCGAGTGGATTGGGTTATGTGGTTTAAGTGGGGTTTGAGTAGATCTGTGATACCCTAAAAGCATAAATACGGAGGTACATTTAACATGATGCAGATAACACTAAGCAGTCCCATTTACCGATATACCCTAATCACTTTAGCTTTGGTGACACCGCTCGCTTTAACCACCCCAGTACACGCTCAAAGTGGTGATACCCTACCTGTTTTAATGACGCTTGACACATATGGATTTTCCGCAGCCTACAGTCCAGATGGCTCGAGAATTGTTACAGGAAGTGGTGAGACCGCCGAAGTGTGGGATGCCTCGAGCGGA
This sequence comes from Deinococcales bacterium, assembly GCA_025359705.1. GTDB lineage: Bacteria > Deinococcota > Deinococci > Deinococcales > Deinococcaceae > JACMOA01. Next base: position 2,715 of record JANYFS010000111.1, read on the forward strand.
AGGTTGCTGATGACCCTCGAGGGACACACAGGCGGTGTTAAATCCGCAACTTACAGTCCAGACGGCTCGAGAATTGTTACGGCAAGTTCGGACGGAACCGCCAAAGTGTGGGATGCCTCGAGTGGAAGGTTGCTTCAAACCCTCGAGGGACATACAAAATGGGTTTTTTCCGCAGCCTATAGTCCAGACGGCTCGAGAATTGTTACTTCAAGTGAGGACAAAACCGCCAAAGTCTGGGATGCCTCGAGTGGAAGGTTGCTTAAAACCCTCGAGGGACACAAAGGCAAGGTTCGTTCCGCATCCTACAGTCCAGATGGCTCGACCATCGTGACAGCAAGTGCGGATGGAACCGCGAAAGTGTGGGATGCCTCCAACGGACAATTGCTTAAAACTCTCGAGGGGCACACAGACTTTATTTTTTCCGCAGTCTACAGTCCAGACGGCTCGAGAATTGTTACAGGAAGTGGTGAGACCGCCGAAGTGTGGGATGCCTCGAGCGGAAGGTTGCTGATGACCCTCG
>JANYFS010000118.1 GCA_025359705.1 Deinococcales bacterium
CTGATCGCTCGAGGCCGCCACCATCCAATGTTGATCGTCTTGGGTGCGACTGGTGATGTTGATTTCACCCGTAATCGCGCTCTGCAAATATGCAAAATCGTCTTTGATCCGATCATCTAAAATATGCCAATGCTCGCGCTCATAGTTAAATGAAGCCGCTTGCACGGTATGGTCGGTGGGATGTTGTAACCAACTGCTCCAATCCGCTCGAGCATCATCCGCTAGCAAAGTAGAGGTGTTCGTTTGCAGGTTGTGAGCAAATAATGCACTGGTGTTGCGCTCTCGAGAGTCGGTGAGGTAAAGGATCTGGCATGTGCCATCCATACCCAGTAACCCAGAGGTCAGATAATCTTCGTTGGGAATACTCGAGAAAAGTTCCCAATCATTACCCAAATTATTACTGATACGCTGGAATACATCCGCAATGCCATCAGGATTTACCCGAATTCCAAAGCGCACCTGATAATCATGGTCACAAATAAACCTTAGAAACCCCAAATCATTCTCGAGCAATAAGCGCCGTTCTGCGGTGTGAATATTGATTACATACAGGTCGTGTAATTGGGGTAAGCGGTTATTTAAACCCACTATAATTTCATCGGGAAAACGTTCGCTTAAACCATTAAACTGGGCTTGAACCCCCTCGAACGGAGTGAGATCCTGTTCCTTGAGGGTGGAAATATTCACGCTGTACAAACGCCAGTTTTCGTCTCCAGCACGGTCTTGGACATACAGAATATGCTGGTTGGTATGTGACCACCAAACATACGGAATCCCCCGATTTGTGGCTTGGGTAATGGCTCGAGCGGCGCTGGGGTTTTCAATGGGGGCAATCCAAATGTTTTGTACCCCGTTCAAAGGTGCAAGAAACGAGAGATGCTGACCATCGGGACTTAAACGCACAATGGTGCGTTCTGGATTGCCAAATAAAACGGTACGTGGAATCAAAGTAGGGTTCATGAACGTCCTTCTGGAGCTTGGGTAATGGATCGGGATCTTGGGTATTGCATGATCCGCCTTATCATAACCCTCGAGGGGATCAACCCAACCCCACCAATTGAGCGCTCACCTACTTTGCCTCAACACCTGCTTTCAATCCACTCGAGGGGAAGTTTGGTCATTGTAAATTTTAACCCCCTATCTTCCTCGAGCAAGGTTTAGCATGAAACTTATGGACTATCGTAAATTGGGAAAAAGTGGCCTAAAGGTCAGCGAGATCAGTTTGGGCGGTTGGGCGACTTACGGTTTTTCGGTCAATGATCAGCAGATGGTGCGCGACATCGTGCAAACCGCCTACGACAACGGGGTCAATTTTTTTGATCAAGCTGATATTTATGCCAAAGGCAAAAGCGAAGAGATGATGGGTGAAGTGCTGCGCGACTTCGAGCGGCACAGCTATGTGATCTCGAGCAAGGTGTTTTGGCCCATGTGGGATCACCCCAACGGGCGTGGCCTGTCGCGCAAACACATCCTCGAGAGCTGTGATGCCAGCCTCAAGCGCATGAAGCTCGAGTATTTTGATCTGTACTTTGCCCACCGCTATGATCCCGAAGTCCCGCTCGAGGAGATTGTGCGGGCCTTCGACCATCTGGTGCGCTCGGGGCGGGTACTGTACTGGGGAACCAGCGAATGGAGTGCCGCCGAGATTCGGGCTGCCTGCGAATTTGCTCAGGCCAATGGCTTGTATGCCCCCGTAGTGGAGCAGCCTCAATATTCGATGCTCTACCGCCAAAGGGTGGAAAACGAGATTTTGCCCACCACCACCGACTTGGGTATGGGCTTAGTGGTGTGGAGTCCGCTGGCGATGGGAATGCTGACCGGTAAATTTGATGAAGGCTTTGCCCCAGGCGCACGCCTGACCGACACCCAAATCGGGCGCGAGCTTGCCAGCGAAGAAAACCGCGCCAAAGTGCAAGCCATGAAAAGTGTCGCTGATGATTTGGGCATCAGTCGCACTCAACTGGCCCTAGCTTGGATCTTGCGAAACCCAGGAGTCTCGAGCGCCATTGTGGGAGCCACCAAAGTCGCACAGCTCGAGGAATCGCTTAAAGGTACAGGCATCAAACTCGAGGAAAGTTTGATTGCCCAGCTCGAGAATATTCTAAACGGTTAAATTCTGATCTTTACGGATAAACAAAACAATACCCCCTCGAGTTTATAGGAGGGGGTATTGTTTTGTTTGCTCGAGACTATTTAATCAAATAGGTTTTTCTTAGAGCATTTTTCAGAGTAATAGAGCGGTAAATCAACCTTATTGTAAAACAATTTTTCTATTTGAAGCACGATATTTATGATCATGCTTCAAATAGAAAACGAAAAACGGACAACAGACAACGAATACCAATCCTTACTTCACACTCAATTTCTTAACCGTTCCCACGCCGCGCACTTCGGGGTCGTACATCATAAAGGCTTCGCTAGGAAGTGCTGTATATTGACCCGCTGTTTCGGCCCGTAAGATATAGGTAAAGGTCACAGGTTGATTGATATAGGAGAAGTAGAACTCGATGCGGTTGTCGCGGACTTCACGACCATCGAACCAATAGTTCCAACCGTAGTAATCGTAGCCATAGCGCGGCTTGTCTTCGGCAATGCGAATGGCCCAGTCGTCCTCTACCGCACTGAAGCCCGCTGGAGTGGGTTCGTTGACCAGCACATAGCGCAGGGCTTTTTTGTTTTCGGGGGTGACGGCAACTGTGACCAAAACCAGATCGCCCGCTTTGACTTCGCTTGCCAGCGGAGTCTTTTGGTAGAGATAGCGCCCATTTTTGGTGTCATAAGTCGATTTGAGGCTTTGATAGGTGCGGGCCAAGCGGATGCCCTCGGCTTTGGGCCGCAAATAATCCTCTTCGGAAACAAGGCGCAAATTGGCACTGGCATAAAGATTGCCTGTGCCCTTGACCTCGAGGGATAGGGTATTGCTCCCCACTGCAAAGTTGGACAGCGGGAACTCGAGACCGGTATTGCTCTGGCCCTGCACCTG
>JANYFS010000126.1 GCA_025359705.1 Deinococcales bacterium
TACCGTCGCTAGGGTCTGGTTTTCGTTCTCGATTTTGACCCCTTCTTTGGCTTCGATGGCTTGGTGCAAGCCTTCACCGTAGCGGCGACCCTGCATGGCGCGGCCTGTAAACTCGTCTACGATTACGATTTCGCCTTTTTCGGTGATCAGGTAATCTTTGTCGAGGTGGTACAGTTCGTTGGCACGGATGGCCTGCACAATCATGTGGGCATGTGCCATGTTTTCGGCGCTGTAGAGGTTATCCAACGACAGCAAGGTTTCCACCCTCGAGATGCCTTTTTCGGTCAAGTGAACCGCTTTGGATTTCTCTTCGATGATGTAATCTTCGGTGGGTTCTTCGCGCACCCCTGGCTCGACGGGTTCGCCGCGCCTTAGGCGTTTGATCAATTTTGCCATCAGGTAATACTGATCGGTGGCTTTTTCCGATGGCCCCGAGATGATCAGTGGAGTACGGGCTTCGTCGATCAGGATCGAGTCCACTTCGTCGATGATGGCATAGTTGAGCGGGTGATCGGCACGCAGCACCAATTGCTCGGGACTTTGTGCCATATTGTCGCGCAGGTAATCGAAACCCAACTCCGAGTTGGTCACATAGGTGATGTCGCAGGCGTAGGCCAAGCGGCGTTCGGGCGGGCTGGTTTGGCCTTGCACCAAGCCCACGGTCAGGCCCAAGGTGCGGAAGACCAAGCCCATCTCCTCGGCCCCTACCCTTGCCAAGTAATCGTTGACCGTGACCAAATGGCAGCCTTTGCCCTCGAGGGCATTGAGGGCCAGAGCCAAGGTCGCCACCAGAGTTTTACCTTCACCAGTTCGCATTTCGGCAATGCGGCCCATGTGCAAAGACATCCCCCCCACAATCTGTACATCATAGTGACGCTTACCCAAAGTGCGTTTGGCGGCCTCGCGGATGATGGCAAACGCCCGCGTGCTGACATCATCAAGGCTTTTACCCCCGTTGATCACCAGTTCGCGCAGGGTCATGAATTCGTGGGCCAGATCAGCGATCTTTTCGATCTCGGACTCGAGCTTATTGACGGGTTCCACAATCGAGCGGCGCAATTTAGCGACATCGCGTTGATTGGTATCGAATATTTTACGGAGTGCTGCGAACATATCCGCAATAGTATAACCGCTCGAGATGAGGGGGATCGTGCTAAAAGGCTCGAGGGGGGTGGTTTTCGAGCTTGACCTAAGTCATGGCGGCTCGAGGGTGGCTCGAGGGATACTTTGGGCATGACCTACGTGATCACCCAACCCTGCATCGGCGTGAAGGACGGAAGCTGTACCGAAGTTTGTCCTGTGGATTGCATTCACGAAATGGACGACCAATTTGTAATTCATCCCGAAGAATGCATTTGGTGTGGCGCATGTGCAGCAGCCTGTCCTGTTGACGCTATTTTTCTCGATGAGGATGTTCCCGAGCAGTGGCATAGTTTCATTGCTAAAAACGCGGATTTTTTCTCGTAAGCAATCTTGTAGACTGTTTGTCAGTGAGTGACCCCCAAACCCCACCCCTCGAGCTATTAAGCCAACATCCCCTTTTTGCAGAACTGGAACCCAAGAAACTTCAGCCGATCCTGTCCCAAACCAAAACCCATACCCTCGAGCGGCACCACACTTTTTTGAGTGAAGGGGACGCGCTCGAGTGGGTTTTTTTGGTGGTGCGGGGGCGCTGTAAAACCAACCGCTTTTCGCAGAGTGGCAACAAAGAAATCATTTTGGATTTGTGGGAGAAAGGCGACCTGATTGGCCTCGAGGGGCTTTTTTTGCCCAGTCAAAACTACGGGTTTTCGGGGGTAGCCCTCGAGCGCAGCGAAGTTTTGGCTTTGCCCGCAGATATCTTTCGCCAAACTATTTTGCAAAATCCCGCGCTGACCCGTGCTTTGCTAACCCACCTCTCGAGCCAGCAGCAGCGCACCCAACATCGGCTCGAGCAGTTGCAGTTTGCCGAGCTGGGCGAGCGTTTGAGCGCTTTTTTACTTGCCCACTCGAGCGAGCAGGGTTTTATTTTGCCGACCAATTCCGAACTGGCGGCCTTGTTGGGCAGTGTTCCCGAAGTGGTCAGCCGTAAATTGGGTGAATTCTACCGTGCGGGAAAGATTCGGCTCGAGCGACGGATTGAGCGGCGTAGGGTCTGGCTTGAGCTGGACGTGTGGGATCTGGAATAAAAAATATCCCACTCTATGGCTCGAGCGGGATCTAAGATAAAGCGATTTTAAAATTTTAACCTTTGACCGAACCTGCCAATAAACCCCGCACAAAGTAACGGCCCAAAAAGATATAAACCAGTAGGGTAGGTAAAGCTGCTAACAATGCACCTGCCATGGGTAAATTCCATTTGACTGCCTCTCCACCTGCGAGTTGGGCCAAAGCTACCGTAACGGGCTGACTGGTCGGACTCGAGATTAGGGTGACAGCGAATAAGAATTCGTTCCAAATCTGGGTAAACTGCCAAATACATACCACGACCATTGCGGGAAGCGAAAGTGGAAACAGTACCTTGATATATGCGGGCCAAAACCCCGCGCCGTCAATCGCAGCGGCCTCCATCAGTTCGTCGGGGATTTCGGCATAGAAGTTGCGAAAAATAAGCGTGGTGATGGGAATTCCGTAAACCACATGCACCATAATCACCCCGAGGGTTCCACCAATGCCAATATCCGAGATAAATCGGGCTACAGGAATCAATACCGCTTGGTAGGGAATGAAAATCCCGAATAGCATGAGCGAAAAGATGATATAAGAACCTGGAAAATGCCATTTTGCTAGAATATATCCGTTAATCGAGCCGATAATTGCGGATAGCAAGGTGGCGGAAATGGTGATCACAAAGCTATTTGCCATTTTGGGTGCAAATGCTTCCCAAGCCTCCACAAAGCTATGCCAATACAGGCTGACGGGCGGAATCCAAGTATTGGACAAACTGATGGTGGAAGGATCTTTGAGTGCGGTAATTACCACCAAGTAAACGGGTAGCAAAAATACCAAGCAAGCAAGGGCGAGAAAGGTATATTGAACAACACGGCTAATCATGCTCAAGCCTCCCGACGGCGTTGATTGTAGAGATAGGGAACGATAATCAGACTAACCATAATCAGCAAAACCACACCAATGGCTGCACCTTTGGCAA
>JANYFS010000146.1 GCA_025359705.1 Deinococcales bacterium
GCGACTTTGGCTTGGTCGAACAGGTCTTTGTTGTAGTACAAGGTCAGGGTGTTGAAATCTTTGGAGATGCCGTAAGACTTGCCGCCCACGGTAAAAATCTTGTTCAGGCCGCTCAAAAAGTCCGAATTGCTCACCAAATTGGTCAGGGGCAAAACTTTGCCCGAGGCCACCAATTCGGGGGTGGCTTGATCCTCGAGGTAGAACAAATCGGGGGCGGTTCCGCTCGAGAGTTGGGTTTTGATGGTCTTACCGTAATCGGCAGTGGGAACGTATTTGACCTCGATTCCATCTTTGGCAACCGCAGGTTTAACATACTTGTTGATCAGGTCATTGACGATGCTGGTATCGGTTGCGCCGTCGTATCCGCCAATGGTGATCACGGTTTGAGCAGAAGCCAGGCTCGAGAGCAACAACATACCAAGGATCAAGGTTTTCTTCATGGTGGTTCTCCTTATTGCGGGTTTATCGCGGGTTTTGGCGACAGAAAGAGGCAAATCCTGAAACGATTTCAGAAATTCTGCACGGCTTGAGAAGGGGCTTGGAAGTCAGTTGAGAGATGATTTTGTGTCTGGTTTTGTGTCTGGTAAAAGATTGGGAGCGGTTACAAAGCAAGGTAAAATTTTTTGAATTCTGTTTATTCGGATTCTGTGGCTCAAACCACGAGGCTCGAGTGAATACTTTTCTAAACCACTAGACCAAGCCACTACGACCAAGCCACTACACCAATGTGATAAATGGTGTAGTGGGCGGCTCAACGAATTTGGTGGTGGTCTGACCCAGAATCAATTTGACGGGGGTTAAGATGTGCCGTGCGGGTAAACCCTCGAGGGCTTCTAGCAACAGCTCCACAGTTTGCTGGGCGATGGCGGGGATGTCTTGGGCGATGGTGGTCAGGGTGTAGGGTTGCTCTGGAAGGCCGTCAAAACCAATCACCGAAACCTGATCGGGAACCACAACCCCCAAATCCTCGAGCGCGGCAATGGCTCCCACTGCCATTTCGTCGCTTTCGGCAAACAGTGCAGAAAAGCGCAAGCCGCTTTCCCAAGCACGGCGCACCGCACGGTAGCCCTCGAGCGTGGTGTAATTTCCCTCGAGACTGATCACTCCCTCGAGTGCATGTTCTCGCAAAGCCCGATCAAATCCCATATGCCGATCTTGGCCCCCCTGTTGCCCGACCCGCCCGCCCAAATGGGCAATCTGGCGATGCCCTAGCTCGAGTAGATGTTTGGTGGCAAGGTAGCCACCGTTTTCATCATCGGGGGCCACCCAAGATAACGCCTGATGGTGTCCGATCAGCACACTGGGAAGGCCTTTCTCCATCACAAAATCCACTCTAGGGTCGTTTTCTTTGGCTCCCAAAACCAAAAGCGCACTGGGTAAACGTTTATATTCCTCCAAATGATCCGAAAGCTGCACCAGTTGAATCCCCAACTCTTGAAATCTGCGCTCAAGCGCTTGCTGGAACAGCACAAAATAAGGGGCCAAGCGCCGATCCCCCTGCGCCAAAGACAAACCCACCGAATGATGACTCCGCATCGACAACTCTCGAGCGGCAGGATCGGGAACGTACCCCAATTCTTCCATTACCGCTTGAACCCGCACTCGCGTGCTTGCAGCCACAGTGGAATGCCCATTGATCACGCGGCTAACCGTGCCTTTGGATACCCCCGAATGGGCCGCAATATGTTGGATGGTCAGTTTCATGGGCCGCCTTGTAACCGGTTACAGAGATTGCTCGGGAGATGGTGCGAAAAAGAACTCGAGCGGACTGAGAATTGATTGTAATCGGTTACAAGACTAAAGTAATCCTAAAATACAATTTTGTCAATCGCTTGGTAATATTAACTTACCTTCATCGTTGCGCTTGAGGGGAAAGATTGAGGGCGAGAGGGCGGGCAAAAGATTTGAGCGTAAGAAAAAGATTGGGTGGCTCGAGGTTTTTTGAACGAACCACGAACCACGAATAACTCAAAACGGATTACGGATAACGAATTCCCCTACCGCTCGAGGGTTTTGTCTCCAGTGTACTTTTTAATTTGAATGCGACCTTCCAAAATGTAGGCCACTTGAGCATCGTTGGTGGCATGGATTTTCATGGTGTTGAAGCCGCTCGAGTCGGGGTCGTTGGCGACTGCACCCGCAATTCGCATCAGGGGCGAGGCAATTGGGTAGCCGATCACCACCGCTTTTTCATCACCGTTTACCCCGGCATGAACCACCCCGCGCAAGGTTCCCAGCACGATGATGTCGCCGCCTGCGATCACTTCCACCCCAGAATTGACATCCCCCAAAACGACCACATTGCCCACAAATTCGGCATGGGTACCCGAACGCAGGCTGTGCCGTACAATTTCGGCAGCATGGCTGTGAACAGTCAGGTTTAGCGCTCGAGCGGGAGGTTCTTTGGATTCTGTGGGTTCGGTAGCACTGGGGGAAACGGGTGAAGCTTTGGATAAAAGCGGTTGCTCGAGCGCGGGCCGCTCGGGTCGGCTGCTATGCACCCGTACACTTTTGAGATGCCCACCTTGGGCCTTAATCAGCTCGAGCGCGGTTTCAAAACTCAGTCCATCGGTGATGTCGGTAAACTCGAGCAAAATAGGATTGGCTAAAAGTTCCCGCTTGGCAAGCAGTTGTTCCCGCAGGGTTTCTGCGGTGTCTTGTGACTCAATTAAAAGGCTGAATCCGCCCAGAGTGCCGCGTATCTTCATTGCCTTCATCTTATCGTGAATTTAAGCGGCCCGTTGTTCGTGAGCTGTCGAGATTAGGCACTCGAGCCACAAAATCTGTTTCTTACGCTCTTACCGTCTTACCCTCAATCTTACCCTCGAGCTTTTTCCTGCGTTTGGCAAATCCCCTCGAGTTGTTGTAAAATACAATCAGATGCTCATGATGATAAAGAAGGAACGATAAGTGCAACTCGATTCTGGCGCAGTTGCTTCTGGTCGCGTTACCCGGATCACCGATTTCGGTGCTTTCATCCAGTTTGAAAATGGAGAAACCGGGCTGGTACACATTTCTCAAATCGCTCACTCCTTTGTTCGCAATGTCACCGACCACTTGCAGGAAGGTCAGACCATTGATGTCAAGGTTTTGGGCCGCGATGACAAGGGCCGTCTCGATCTCTCGATCAAAGAGATGAACGAGGAACCCGAGGAAATCCCCCGCCCACGGGCCATTGGCAAGCAGTCTCCTCAGTTTGAAAGCAAATTGCGTTCGTTTATGCGCGATGCCAAAGAACGGGGCGGCAGCGGTGGCGGTGGCAGTATTAGCGGTAGTGGAACCGAGAAAAAACGCCGTCGCAAATAACGTCGCACACCATTTCTAGGTTTTAACAAAAAGCCATTTTCAGGCTCGAGGGAATCATCTCTCGAGTTTTTTTTGTTGGGGATATTCTTTAGAGCGTTTGTCAGAATAACGAACGGACAAATCAAGCTGCTCAAAAGACAATTCATTCGTCAACAAGATATTTATGACCACGCGCTTAACAAAAAACGGATAGCGAATTACGGACAACTGCTCTAAAGGTTCATTTTCCCAAAGAAAAACCTAGCCCTCGAGGTGCGGGGCTAGGAAATACAAGATGAATGTCAATTAAACTAAAGAAGAGTGATTACTTTAAAGATTGACCATTAAAAGTAATGCTTTTGATTAAAGCTTTGGCACGGTTATCCGCAACATCCGACAACCGTCCATAGCCTAAATCGGTATTGTATTTTTGAGCATCTCCAACCATCCACTCGAGCAATTTAACCAAGGCTTTAGCTTGCTCTTGGGTGCGCTTGTCATATCCTTGATCTTTGTAGACCAGTAAATAGGTATAACTAACAATAGGGTAGCTGTTGGCCCCTACTGCATTGGTAATGCTCACTCGAGTGTCGGTGCCAATATAGGCAGCGCTCGAGGCTGCCAAAATACTACTGGGGCTGGCAAAAACCATATTTTGAGCTTGATTACGCATTGAACCAAAATCTACTTTCAGATTGCTGCCCAAACTTCTTAGGAAGGTATATTCAGTATAACCAATGCTATTGGGGGTATTTGCTACTTTTTCCACTAGCCCTTTATTACCTTTGGCAGCCTCACCAACAGGCCAATTGGGGCTATTGGTTACTCCAATCTGGCTTTTCCATTCTTTGGATACCTTGCTTAAGTAATCGCTCAAAATATAGCTGGTTCCCGAACCTACTTCGCGGTGAATGATACTGATTGGTACATTGATGTCTTTGAGTGAAGGGTTGAGGGCTACAATATCGGGGTGATTCCATTTGGTAATTTTACCCATGAAAATCTTAGCCATCAGATCGCCGGTCATCTGAAGTTGGCCTTGCAATTCGGGCAAATTATAGATTGGAACCACTGCACCCAAAGCAATAGGAATGTGCAAAAGGGCGTTGCCATTCGGCGTTTTTGCCATATCCGCATTGCTCATGGGGCTGTCCGACGCGCCAAAATCCACGGTTTGGGCCAAGATTTGTTTTTGACCCGCCCCCGAACCTACCGCATCATAGCTGACCGTGATTCCTGTCAGCTTGGCGTATTCGCTGAAATATTGGGTGTAGAGCGGGGCGGGAAAAGTGGCTCCTGCACCTTGAAGTTCAAGTGCGCTGGCACTTCCAACCAACATGACCAACAGCAGACCAAACCTTGGCATTAACATGGCATTAATATTAGCAGTAATCACAATTCTTAGTGTTTCAAGAAGGTGAGCAGTGCTTGGATTCCATATTGCCAATTCCCCTCGAGGGCCACCGCCGCCGCCTCTACATCGCCTTGCTCGAGGGCAGCCAAAATGCTGTGGTGCTGCTGGGCCGAAACTGCCACCAGCTCGAGGTTTTGCATATAGGCCCGTTCATAGCGGGCGACCAGGTGGCGGTGATGTTGGATCAGCTCGAGCAGGCGGGTATTGCTACAATTCTTGACCAAGGTTTCGTGAAATTGGGTGTCCCACTTGCGCCAACTTTCGGCATCTTGGGCTTGG
>JANYFS010000153.1 GCA_025359705.1 Deinococcales bacterium
CGGCCCACTCCCACGCGGCGTTCCCCTGCCCCCTCGAGCGCGTCTCCACTCAGGATGCGCTTGCGGAAATTGCGTTTGTCCAGTTTTTTCGCCAAAATCGCTTCGTACACTTCTTGTAACTCAGGCAGGGTGAAGGTTTCGGGCAAGAACTCGAGGGCGAGATAGGCAAACTCGAGGCGAATACTGACCCGCCGCAGGGCGTGGGCCAAAATATCGGCATGGTCGAAGGCCAGCACAATCGGGTCGTGAGCGCCGCACCAAGCGGCATCGGTGGCCCCATATCCGCCTGCCACTTCGGGCGCACCGTGTGGCAAAACCGCCAGATGTGTCACCGAAACAATCCGCCCCCGTGGGTCACGCTCGGGTTCACCGAAGGCCCGCAATTGCTCGAGATGGTTGGGTTCTAGGCTCACCCCCGTTTCTTCGCGCAGCACCCGCAGGGCGGCATGTTCGAGCGCTTCTTGGGTATGTACAAAGCCCCCAGGCAAGGCCCAGGCTTCGTTGTGGGGGCGGGTTCCCCGCTGTACCAGCAGCACTTTTAGCTGGCCTTCGTGGATGGCAAACGCGGCAACATCTACGGCTAAACCGACTTGGGCGGCTCGAGGGGGAAGGCTTAGTGTAGACATCACACTATTAAAGGTAAACCACATCTGGCTCGAGGTCAAGCGTGGTGTCTATGGGGGTTTGGGTTTGGGGGTGGGAATGCGGGGTGGCTCGAGTAGTGGATTTGACCTATTCCGCTCGAGGGGAGTTTGGTTTAGGCTGAGTGCATGAGCCTGCAAAATATGCGTGAATACTTTGTGCAATTTCTTAAAGATACCTATGCAAAAGAAAGACCGTGGTTCGAGAACCATCTTGACCCCGATCAAATCGCGCTTTTTTTGTTGGAAAAATATGAAATTGGCGCGTATTTCAATGAAGTATTGGATGATCTGGCCCTCGAGGGGTTACGTAGTGGAACGAACCATTTCACTCGAGTGCAGGTGGCAACGGCTGCTGGGCGCGTGATGAAAGCATACGGCTTTGATGAAAGCAGAATCAATTATGAAATACCCAATCTTTTTTCGGCTTTGGATACTTCGGTAGGTACTTTGGTTATTTCTGAGCCTGATCACTATATGTTTTGGCCCTATGAGTTTCAAAGGTACTACGCTGTACGCAAAATGTTAAAGGAAGCAAACCCTATAGATATTGTGCAAAATTGGGATGACCCAGAATGGGGTTATATTTGGTATTTATACATGCTCGGGATTTCTGAAAACCTCGAGAAAGTTGAATATTTGTTTAAAATCATTCTGGAAAATGCTCAACCCGAATTGGATGTCTTGATTTTTAGGCCACAGGTGAGAATATCATTTTTAGCTGGAATCAACGGTGTTGAAATTCCCGATGATAATGTTTCTTGGCAAAAAGTTCAAAATTGGATTTGCCAAGAATTGACAGGAGAAAGCTGGAGGTGTGAAATTGCTATAAATGCATTGATTCTTTGGGAGAAAAAGTATCCTAGACAGATTATAGATGCATTACTCAAGCTGATTGAAGAAAATAATATTGATACTGGTAATGATGCAGCGGAACGACTGAAGCGTAATACCGCAGATCCAAGCCTACAAATGGATTTGCTCAGATTAAGTCAACACAAATACGAAAACGTGCGATCAAATGCCATAAAAGCTCTAGTATTAGTATCTAACCACCCCGCTGTAAAAGTAAGGTTGCTTGAGGCGCTTAAAGATCCAAGCGCAAGCGTTCGCTCGAGCGCGGCTGAATCCCTCGAGTCTCAAAGTTCTGATCCTAGTGTTAAAGCAGCTTTGCTGGAAACTTTAAAAGACCCAGATGCTCGAGCTCGTTTGCAAAGTGTGTATTCATTATATTCCGAAGTTTCAGATCCTGTTGTTCAAAAATCTTTTTTTAATGCTTTGCAAGATGAAGATGCTGCCATCATAGAATGCATAATTGAATCATTTGTACACAATACGTCAAATTATAATGCAAAAGAGTTATTCGTTCA
>JANYFS010000189.1 GCA_025359705.1 Deinococcales bacterium
TTGGTGAACCTGAGAGCGGGCCAAGCAGATGAACCCCTCGAGGGGGAAGTGGAGGGAAGGAGGGGAATGGTGTTTAGTATGGAAGACGAGAAGAGACGCGCCTACAATAGCTTTTTCGCGCAAAGAATTATATCAATGTTATAGCGCAATCCGAAATGATCAACACAAAAATACCTCGAGTGATCCTTGGTACATCTCGTCTCACGCGAAAATCCTCATCACATCTCTAAAATGTGTATCCATCTTACTGCTGAGCGCTATACCTGTGAACTTGAGTTGGGAGAAATGCCGAATCAGCCTAGAAAAGCTACTTTCTCTGGGCATGAAGGCCGCCTAAAACTTCCGAACCATTGAGGGTTGGCAACCTTTCAAAATTTCAAAAATAGAGTCTAGGTGGTAAAACCGCAAATCAGAGGATAAGACAGGATATTTTTGAAAAGCTTGAGCTGATAGGGGTTTTTCGGGATTTTGTCATAACATATTCTGTGCCTGTCGGGGTTTTTTACCGTGGTTCAAACTCTTGTTACTTCTTCTTGTGGCAGCGGGTTCGGGAGTGATGAGGCAGGTTGGTGTCTTGGGCAAAACGGCACTGTCTTGGTGAAAACGGCACCTGCCGGGCCTCACCGCCCCGTGGGACTCTGCTGGCGAACTCAACTGCTCATAGCGCATAAACGACCAAAAGCTGTTCTGGAGCGTGATTTTTGTGTGTAGAACAGGCTTTGGCTCATTTCGACATTCGGGCATAACTCACTACTTAGTAGGATTTTTGAGATGTAGGAAGGCCACCACCATCATCAGTACATATGAAACCATCGCAATCACAGTGACGGGTTCACCCCAATTCCCAATATCGGACTTTCCGCCCCCCACCCCGACTGTTCGAGTAAAGATGATGCCGCCGAAGGCCAATAGACTCACCAGCGCTCCAACAATCCAAGGCCAGCGGGCTTGGCTGGTCGTCCAAAAAAATGCCAGCACCACAAAAATAGCGGCTTGAATACCTTCGATGACGCCAACGATGGGGTGTTCATGCCAAGCAGCGGGAATATCGAGGAGTTGGCTGGCGATGACACCAATAGCGGCGAGTAATGCCAACCAGTAGGTGATAGGGCGGGTTTGGGGATGCTGGATCATATAACTCCTTCATACAGGGAGTAGAGTACGCATAATTCTGTAGATAATAATAGTATAGCGCTCAGCAGTAAGATGGATACACATTTTAGAGATGTAATGAGGATTTTTGCGTGAGACGAGATGTACCAAGGATCACTCGAGGTATTTTTGTGTTGATCATTTCGGATTGCGCTATATATGTCGAATTTCCCAACTTTTCGCCTTCAGAAGTTTTCAGATGTCATATTGATCCCAGCAAAACATCTCGACATGCTCACTCTTTAGACCCTTTGTTGCACTCAGGGTGACCCATTTTAAGACTGAACTCGAGTTCGCCAGCAGAGTCGCACGGGGTGCCGTTTTGCCCAAGACACCAATATCCACCATTATTCCCGCACCTGTGTTTGCGCCCAGACCAGACGAAATAATCAAAGACAAGCGCTCCAAATGTGGTCAATCGTCGCGGCAGGAATGGCCTAATGATCAGACCACCCCTGCCCTCAGCCTGCCATAACGCCAGTTAGAGCGTTTGTCCGTAAGCGTTTGTCCGTTTTCGGTTAAAAGTATGATCACAAATACCATGTTTCAGACGAACGAATTGGTTTTAGGTTAGCCTAATTAATCCGTTCATTATTCTGTCAAATGCTATAAGGCAACCCTACCACTCATCTTGCCCTCCTCCTCGAGGGGGCACTCATCAATTACACCCAGGCTTTATTTAGCAGGGTTACCCTTTGGCTGTTGGGAAGACGTGAGGTTTTCGAGCCTGTTCAACCCGATACCTAAAATTGCATCACTGGAGATCTACTCATGAAAAAAATCCTTACTTTGTCGTTGATCGCTTTAAGCCTCAGTTCCGCTCAAGCTGCGGGAAAGACCATTGTTGATATTGCAATGAGTGACCCGCAATTCAGTACCCTAGTCACTGCCTTAAAAGCTGCTGGCTTGGTGGAAACCCTTTCGGGCAAAGGCCCCTTCACCGTGTTTGCACCTACAAATGCCGCTTTTGCCAAAATCCCTAAAGCCGATCTTGCCAAATTATTGGCAAATAAGACTGCATTGACTAAAGTGCTAACCTATCATGTAGTTCCTGGTACCTTTATGTCTGCCCAAGTGATGAAAGCTAAAGTTGCTAAAACCGTACAAGGAAGTATGATCAATATCGCTATGATGGGTAAAACGGTTAAAGTGGACAGCGCTACCGTTACCAAAACGGATATCATGGCATCCAACGGCGTAATCCACGTCATTGATAGCGTCTTGATGCCTAAATAAAATTCACCAATAAAATTCACTTATGTAATTAGTGGAGCAAATTTGTAAATAACTTAAATCCTTATTTACAAATTTGCTCCGCTTTTCAGTTAATCTCCAACTAATCATTTAAGGAGCATTGGTTATGCCAAATCTAGGTTTGCCCGAAATTCTTCTCATTCTCGTAGTTGTCTTGCTGCTGTTTGGTCCAAAAAAATTACCCGAACTTGCCAAAGGACTGGGGCAAAGTGTGCGTGAATTTAAAAAAGGCACTCAGGGTCTTAAAGACGAACTCGAGGGCAGTTTGAAAGATGAACCCGCCAGCCCCACCACAACTCCAGTGGTGGTTCCAAGACCGCCGATAACAGTTACACCGGTTCACCCCGACTCCGCCAAAGAAGTGAGCGAAAAAGTATAGGCTCTTTCACCCCATTTTGGGGCAGTTCTTGGCCTTTTTAACCTGTTTTGAGGGGTTCATTGATGTGGATTTTAGTTCAATGCTTGGTATACCGACACCTGCCAATGGCCCTTTGAGGGTTAACTCTTTACGTAGCCTTTAGCGTATGCTCACCATGTCGATACCTTTGCTGAACTCCTCAAGCCAAACTACTCAATCCTTTGCCTTTACTCCCTTCTTTAAGATCTCGCCATGAGCCTATTGTTTCTGTTGTATTTGAGTATTTTGCAAGGAATTACTGAGCTTTTTCCCGTCTCGAGCTTGGGACACACCATTTTGCTTCCTGCTCTGCTCGGGATACCCTTAGATCGTCAAGCTCCGCAACTCATCCCCTTTTTGGTGACCCTACATTTGGGTACAGCACTGGCTTTGCTCTGGGTTTTTCGCAAACGCTGGCAAACCCTACTCCAGGGAGGTTTGGCTCAGGTACAAGGTCGCCCAAATCCCGAAGGTCGTTTGTTGGGTTTGATCTTGATTGGTACCATTCCCACCGGTCTGGTTGGTTTGTTGCTGCAACATCCGCTCGAGCGACTTTTTCGGGATGCCCGTTTGGTAGCGATTTTTTTGATCCTCAACGGAGTGATGCTTTATCTGGGTGAAGTTCGGCGCAGTTATCTACGAAAACATCAATCTACCGATGGTTCGCTCGAGCAACTCACCTTGCCCCAAGTTTTGATCATTGGACTAAGTCAAATCCTCGCTTTGATTCCAGGTTTCTCTAGAGGGGGGTTAACTTTGGTGGCGGGTTTGAGCCAAGGTCTCTCGAGAGGTGCAGCGGCGGAGTTTTCTTTTTTGCTGGGTACACCCATCATTCTGGCGGCAGGTATCCTCGAGCTACCCAAACTGTTTAAACACCACGATCAACTGATGTTTGCCATGTTGGGAGGAATACTTACAGGGGTAGCGGCGTACCTCAGTGTGCACTTCTTGATGCGCTATTTCTCAGAGAACCAACGGCTATACCCTTTTGCTTGGTATTGCATGGGAGCGGGGG
>JANYFS010000215.1 GCA_025359705.1 Deinococcales bacterium
GGGGGTAGAAATCAAGAAGCATGGTCGCCGTCAACACAGTACGACTCGAGTTGGAATGGATGAACTCATAAAATGGTATCGGATAGCACCACTGTTCAGGCTGTTCCAGACATTCTTTTCGCTCTGTGTCGGGTACTGAGCTAAATACCTAAATTTAGGTACTTCCATCCAGAGAAATAATAATTTCCCCAGTAGATGATAGTAATGTAAACCCATCAAACACTATACCATTCAAAATGCTAGCTAATGTAAAGATAAAACTAAACCTTTCATCTAAATCTTTGAATTCTGGGGATGCTACGCAGCCAATAATCATATGAGTATTCTTTAGTTGTTCGATCAAGCTTTTTCTTTCAAATACAACTGAAGGATTTATACGTTGAACCTTATTGATTAGTCCAGCATAAATAAATCCATATTTTCCACCAACTTCAGCGAAAAGACTTGATATTTTTAAGGTTCCTGAATGACTTGTGGCTAGAATCTGTTGATTAGAAATACTCTTATATTTCCAACCAGACATTTCATCCAATTTTTTTAAGACCCTTTGCCAGTCTTTAGAGGTACAATGAATAGAATATGACTCGTCCATCTTATGGTCGCCCTCCAGTATTATAACGTCCACTAATTCTTACAAACAAAGAAATCATGATTCCTGTCTACCTCGAGATTATACATCTCTCGAGCCTGCCCAACCGTGTTGATATATCTTACAACTCCACTCGAGCTGTTGCTGTGGCAACAGGAAGGGTGTAACTCAGCTTCGGACTTTTTTGGGGGTGTTAAACTAAGCCCATGCTCGAGCGGATTCCAGCACATCTTTCCCAAAAACTCTCTCAAGTGGCCTCGAGGCAGGCGGGTTTGGCGCTGTGGCTGTGGGGAGAGGCGGGGGTGGGGAAAAGCGATGCGCTCGAGCGGTTGCTGCAATCGGTAGGTTTTCGTACCCTGCGCTTGTCGCCCCATTTGGATCTGGCCCACCTGCTGCTGGCTTTGCTGGAGATCCCCAGTTCTGTACCCATCCCCAGTTGGCTCGAGCATAGCCAAACCCGTCTGGGGCGCGGTGAAACCCTCGAGAGGGAGACACTTTTGCAGGCGGTCTGTGCCGCGCTCGAGGGCTTGGCTCCTGTGGCCCTTGCGGTAGAAGATCTGTACCAAGCTCCGCTCGAGGTACGGGAAGGCTGGACGGCGCTGGCGGGGCGAGTGGCACGGCTCAAAGGGGTGGCTTTGTTGGTCACGGCCCGTGAAGCCCCTGAAATACCTGAAACACCCGCTCAAAACTGGGAAATCCTGCGGCAAGAGGCCATGACCGAGGCCGAAACCCTAACTTTGCTCGAGGCTCAAGTGGGCGCAACTTTGCCCCCAGGTGCAGGGGAGTGGGTGCATCAGCGCTCGCAGGGCAACCCTGCCCTCACCCTCGAGCTGTTCCGTTTTGTGGCCCAAGGTGGCAGCCTCTACAACGATGGAACCCAGTGGCACTGGCGGATTCCCCCCGAAGGCCGCGTTCCGATTGGGGTAGAAGCCTTGCTGCTCGAGCGGGTGCGGCATTTGCGCCAAGATCCTGACCTCGAGCGGGTTTTGCTGGCCCACGCTTTTTTACCCGAAAATCAGGCTCGAGCCTGTGTTTTGGCTGGTTTGCCCCCAACGGTTTGGCAATCTGGTACTGCACGCCTCGAGCGGGAAGGTTTGCTGCGTGGTGGGGTGTGGCTGCTGCCCATGCTGGCAGGGGTGTTGCAAAATGCTCTGCCTCCCACCGAACGAAGCCAGTGGCTGCGCCAACGCATCGAGGTCTTGTGCCAACCTTTGCCGCAACTGCCCCCGCTGGACGAACTTCCTCCCGATTATTTGGCAGCGGTGCGCGATCTGGAAACCGCTTGGCTCGAGCCTGCCGAACAATTGCGGGTGCTGCGGGGCGCGGCAGAGCAGGCCGAAAAGTTGGGCTATTGGCGGCAGGCCGCCGAATTGTGAACCGAAGTGTTGCGCTGGGCCAGTTCCGAAGAGCGTTTGGAGCTGACCCGCAAAGTGGCCTGGCTGCTGCGCGAAGTGCAACCCCAAGAAGCCCTCAAATACATCGCTCGAGTGACCGCCCTAAATCCAGACGACGACGAAGCGGTGTTGCTCGAGTTGGAACTTTTGGCCCTGAGTGGGCGCAACGCCGAAGTAACCCTGCGGCTCGAGGCCAAACCCCAACTCTGGAAGCGCTGGCAAGAAATTCTTTTGGACGTGCGCTACCGCCAAGACGATATGCAGGGGGTGCTGGCCCTTTTTGATCACAATCCAGAGCTGTTGCAGCGCGGTTCGGGGGTGCAAGTCGGGGTGCAGGTCGGGTTACAGGTAAAAGTGGGCTACGCCTTGGGTCGGCAGGGACGCACCGAAGAGGCGCTGGCCTTATATCAAGATGCCCTCGAGAATCCCGATCTGGGCGCACTCGAGCAGGCTTGGTTGCTGTCGGCCTTTGCGACTTTGGAACTCGAGCAGGGCGAAGTGCAGCGGGCGGTGCGCCACCTGACCCAAGCCCTCGAGTATTTACAGGGTTTGGCGGGATCGGAGGCGGAAAAACGCCGCACCGTAGCGCTGTATAACCGCTCCCATGCCCATTACCGTTTGCGAAATCTGAATCAGGCCATTGTGGATTTGGAGGTGGCCCTCGAGCAGTTGTCGTTGGCGGGGGATGGTTTGGGGGTTGCCGAGGCCCAAGTCAATTTGGCACTCTATCACCTGATGCGGGCCGATTACCGCCGTGCCGAAACCCTACTCACCGAGGCCCGTCCCACCCTCGAGCGCAGTGAAAACCCCCAAAGCGTTTTGCGGCTCGAGACTGCATTTTTGCATTTGCACCTGTTGGAATGCGGCCCCGTAGCCCGCACCGTGGTTCCGCTGCACATCCGCCGTGCAGTGGCTTTGTTGCCCAGTACCGCCCCGCTCGAGCAGGCCCAAAGCCTCTACTTTATCGGTTGGGCTGAGGCGCTGTACGGCTCCCCCGATCAGGCCGAGCAGCAGGCTGGGCAGCTCGAGGGCTTGTGCCTAGCGGGGAATTTTTCCCAGTTGCGCCCCGCAGTGGACGCGGTGTGGGGCTATTTGCTCGAGCGGCGGGGCGATGGGGCAGCGGCAATGCAGCGTTTCCAAAAGGCCAGCCAAAGTTGTGCCAGCTTAGGACTTCTCGAAGATGCGGATCGTTTTGGCCTCGAGGTAGACCGTCTAAAAGGGGATGCAGTATCGGCAAGATTACGGCTCGAGCGCTTGAGTTTGGTGGGCTTGCAGGGCTGGGCCGAAATCGGTTTTCGGGTTTTCCCCCAGTTGCGCGGTGCGTTGCAGGCGACACCTTCCAAAAAAACCCCCCTCGAGACTTCTTCCAAAAAACCCCTCGAGTTAAATCAAAAGATCAGACCAGAACTGCCCAGACTCGAGCTACTTGGCAGTTTGCGAATTTCTTTGGGAACAAAAATGCTGCCGCTACCCGCCGAACAGGGCCGTCGCTTGCTGCTTGCACTGCTCGAGGCACGGGTATTTGGGCGTGAAGGGGTGCGGGTGCTGGAGCTGCTCGAGGTTTTATACCCCGATCAAGACGAAGTGAAGGCCGAAAACGCCCTCAAGCAACTGGTCTACCGTTTGCGGGGGGTTTTGGGCAAACGGGCGGTGCTGCGTTTGGGGGATCGCTATGCTTTGGGCGAGGTCTACAGCGATGCCGAAGATTTCCTCGAGGGAGGAAACAGTCCACTCTGGCGCGGTGTGGCCCTCGAGGAATTTGCCGAAGATGAATTTTCCGCCTTGCGCGACGCGCTCAATGACCGCCTGAGTGGTGAACTTGCCGAACTTTTGCAAACCGAATCGCCCAAAGGTCAACAGGAGGGGCAACAAGAAGGCGGGCGCATCCTCGAGCTACTTTTGACCGCCCGCCCCTTCGATGCAAAATTGCTGGAATATGCAGCACTTCGGGTCAATTTAGGGGAATCCAAACGCCTCGAGCGCTTTGTTTTGGAAGGCATGGCCCAAAATGATTTGCTGGAT
>JANYFS010000237.1 GCA_025359705.1 Deinococcales bacterium
GCGCGGTGGCACGGTAGCGGGGGTTCTGTTCGACTGCCATGATTTGCCTCACAAAAACGGTGTGCATGATCTCGAGGAAGGTTCCGCCTTCGGCAAGGGTTTGCTGAACAATCTGCCCAGGTTGGCTGGCGGCCTGCGTGACCAAAGTGGTGTATAGCTCGGCCTTTCCCGAAAAATGGTGGTACAGCGCCCCGCGTGTGACTCCAGCGGCTTTGGCAATATCCTCGAGGGTACTGGCGGTATAGCCCTTGGCACTAAAAACCTCGAGCGCTGCCTCGAGCAAGGTTTCGCGGGTTTGGGCTGCATCTAACTTGCTGCGTTTCACTTCTGCATACAAACATAAGTGTATGTAAAAGTCAAGGGTGTAAATGCTCAAATAAGCCAAAACACCGATGTAACCGCGCCAGATGCCCCCTACACTCGAGGGATGTCCGATTCAAACTTCATTCCATACCCCAAAATGCCTGAGTCCCCCCAAGCCTGGAACCTTGATGCCGCCCAATACCGTGCGCTCGAGCGGGAAAAATGGGTGGTTACGGAAAAAATCCACGGAGCCAATCTGTGTTTTGTGGTGGCCCAAGGCCGCATCCAAACCGCCAGTCGCAGGCGCTTGCTCAAGCCAACAGAAGACTTTTTTGGTCATGCCCAAGTGCAACAGCGCCTCGAGCCTGCCTTGCTTGCCCTCGAGCGAAGTTTGGGCCAGCCGTTTCAACTGTTTGGTGAAATTTTTGGCGGCAGTTACCCGCATCCACAGGTCAAAAACAACCCTGATATTTGCGAAGTGCAAACGGGAATTCACTATTCCCCCAACCTCGAGTTTTGTGCTTTTGATTTGCGGGTGGGTGATCTTTTTTTGCCTTTTCCCACCCTCCAAGCGCAGTGCCAAAACGCAGGAATTAGGGTTTCCCAACCCTTACTGATCGGTAAAATGCGCGATGCCCTCGAGTTCTGCGAGCGTTTTCCCAGCACCCTTCCCGCTTTGCTAGGCCTGCCACCCCTCGAGCGGATTCAAGGGGGCAACCTTGCCGAAGGGATTGTGATTAAAACCCTGAGCAATGCCTGGCTCGAGACTGCCACAGGTTGGGTGCGCCCGATCTTCAAGAAAAAAATCCTCGAGTTTGCAGAGGACACGCGCTTTCACCAAGCGGAAAAGCCCCAGCCTGTGCAGCAAAAAACCGATATGCTCGAGCTACTGAAATGGCAAGCCTACGGCCTGATCAACGCCAACCGTTTTGCTGCCGCCATCTCCAAAATAGGCCGTGACCCCCAGCACTCGAGGGCAGTGTTTCAACTGCTTTGCACGGAGGTTTGGGAAGAAATTGTGTCGCTCGAGGGGGCTGTTTTGCACCAAGCCGAACTCAAAATCTGGCTCGAGCGGGAATGGCGCAAGTGGATGGGGAAGGGCTAAGATTTTGGGGCGAGGGGTATACAATAGAACCATGACCGAGGCTATGCCCCCCATGAACCGCCGCATTTTCGGCAAGGTGATTGAACAACACAGCGACCCTCGAGCGGACACCCGTTATTGGCTGACCAAAACCCCGCAAGAACGCTTTAAAGCCCTTGAGCAGCTTAGAATACAGGTACATGGAACTATCCCAAGACTTCAAAGACTTCATTTTGGCACTCGAGCAGAATAGCGTTTCATACCTGCTTATTGGTGGCTATGCGGTCAATTACTATGGCTATTTGCGTTACACAGGCGATTTTGACATCTGGGTTGATTGTAACCTAGAAAACTCGACTCGAGCGGTTCAGGCAATTACCGATTTTGTCGGTATAAGCCCTCAACTCGAGCCAAATTACTTTGCCACCTTGGGACACATGTTTTTTATGGGGGTTCCGCCCATGAAGATTGACGTGATCAATCAAATTGATGGTGTTACGTTTAGCGAAGCCTACCCTTCACGAATACAAGTGGAAATGAATGGGGTTACGGTTCCAGTCATTGGTCTCGAGCATTTGCGGCAAAATAAGGCGGCAACAAAACGCGCCAAAGATAAAGGGGATCTCGAGGGCTTGCCCGAAATTTGACGTGTTAAACACCTGGATTAAACACCTAGAAATCTGTCCCAGTGGCTCGAGAGGGAATGGTGCAAATGGAAGGAGTTGAGGTTGGGCAAATGAAGTTGGTTTAATCAACTAAAGCTCGAGTGTGGTGTGAGAGATCGTACATGTTACAGTGATCTTCAAGGAGGTGAACAATGCGTAAGCGGTGGTGGTGGCTCGGATTTGTGGTGCTGATCCTAAGTTCTTGCTCGAGTAGCGGGACAACGGGTGGCGGTACAGATAAGGCAACATTCGACACAGCAAAGTTTGACAG
>JANYFS010000246.1 GCA_025359705.1 Deinococcales bacterium
GAATAACGAACAACCAAACCCACAACCAACCCACAACCAAAAGGAACCCACATGGCACTCCTAGAAATCAACAACCTAAGCGTCAACTACGGCGCAATCCAAGCAGTACGCAACCTCACCCTCGAGGTGAATCAAGGCGAAGTGGTCACGCTGATTGGCGCGAACGGCGCGGGCAAAACCACTACTTTGCGGGCAGTCTCGAGGGTGGTGCGGCCCCGCGAGGGGAGTATTCGCTTTGATGGCAAAGACATTACTAAAATGGCTCCAGATGCAGTGGTACGCATTGGCATTGCCCAAAGCCCTGAGGGGCGGCAGGTTTTGGCGCGGCAGAGTATCGAGGATAACCTCGAGCTGGGGGCGTATTTGCGGGGAAACCGACCCGAGATTTTGGCGGATATTCGCAAAATGTACGAAATGTTTCCGCGTTTGGGCGAACGTAAGGCCCAGCTTGCAGGCACATTGTCTGGCGGAGAACAACAAATGCTGGCGATTGCACGGGCGCTGATGAGCCGCCCCAAATTGCTGCTGCTGGACGAACCGAGTTTGGGTTTGGCCCCGTTGATCGTCCGCGATATTTTCCAGATCATCGCCAACCTGCATACCGAAGGTATGACCATTTTGCTGGTGGAACAAAACGCTCGCCTTGCCATGCAAGCCTCCGACAGAACCTATGTGTTGGAGGCGGGCCAACTGACTCTCGAGGGGAATTCCAGAACGATGGTGGACGACCCTCGAGTGATGACCGCTTATTTGGGCGGCTGAGTTTTCAAAAAAATAAAAAATTCTCCCTTGAGCGCCCGTTTTTCAGGCTCGAGGGAGATATTTTTTTACCCTCGAGTGGTACACAGTTTTTCACCTGTGTTGTTTAGAAGAAGTAAACCGAATCCAAACAACAATATTTAAACCAAAACCCCATTTACTAAACCATTGCAAATACCAAGTAAACAACTCCTGTCCTCGAGCGTAGCTCTTTATGATTACTCTAGTTTTCTGGAATATCGGGGGAAGGTTCAAAGCAATTTTGAACCAAAAAAGTAAATCAATAAGTAAATTAAGTCGCTTTACTTATTAACCCATACCCCCTAAAAATACCGCTCGAGCCACACGATTTTTCACTTCTGTCTGCAAAGTTTAAGTGAATTGGTGAATTATTGCCTAGATAAAGTATCTCGCTCGAGCCAATCAGTCTTTTTCTTACCCTCTTACCCTCTTACCCTCTCAATCCCCCTCGAGGTACACACATGACCCAATTCGCATTCAGTTTCCCAGAAGCCGCCAAAATCCAGCAATCCTTACACAAAGACCTACTAGGCGGTAAAGGCGCGGGCCTTGCCGAGATGACCCGTTTGGGTTTGCCTGTACCACCAGGATTCACCCTGACCACAGCGGCATGTTTGGCCTTCCTCGAGGGGCAAAAAGAGGGGCAAAAAGGACAAGGCGAATTCCCAGTGGGTTTGTGGGATCAGGTATTAAAGCAACTCTCGGCCCTCGAGCGGGAAAGCGGCAAAACCTTTGGGCATGGCTCCAATCCTTTGCTGGTTAGCGTGCGTTCTGGAGCCAAATTTTCCATGCCTGGCATGATGGATACCCTGCTGAACTTGGGCCTAAACGACCAAACCGTGCAGGCTCTGGCCCTCGAGAGCGGCGATGCCCGTTTTGCCTGGGATAGCTACCGCCGCTTTTTGGCGCTGTATGGTGATGTGGTGCGCGGTATTGCCAAACACAACTTCGACGAAATCATGGACACGCTCAAGCGGGAACGCGGGGTGCAGGGCGACCTCGAACTGACTGCCAGCGACCTCGAGGCTTTGGTGGGGCGTTTCCAAGCGCTGTACCTCGAGCATGGCGGGGAGCATGGTGGGGTAGCCTTCCCTCAAGATCCGCTCGAGCAATTGGCGGGGGCGATTCGTGCGGTGTTTTCCTCTTGGAATACCCGCCGCGCCGTGACCTACCGCCAAATCAACAACATCCCACACAACTTGGGAACCGCTGTGAATGTGCAGGCGATGGTCTTTGGCAATCTGGGCCAGAATTCGGGAACGGGCGTGGGTTTTACTCGTGATCCCAATACGGGTGGAAGCGAACTTTTTGGCGAATTTATGTTCCAAGCCCAAGGCGAAGATGTGGTGGCGGGTATCCGCACCCCCGAACCCCTCGAGGCACTCCAGCACAGGCTTCCTGCGGTACACCGCCAGTTGGTGCAAACCGTGCGGCTGCTCGAGCGGCACTACTTTGATATGCAAGATTTTGAATTCACCGTAGAAAAAGGCCAACTGTTTGTGCTGCAAACCCGCAGTGGCAAGCGCACCTCGCAGGCAGCGGTTAAAGTGGCAGTGGATTTGGCTCTCGAGGGGCTGATCACCCGTGCCGAGGCGGTGATGCGGGTTCCTCCAGCCGCGCTCGAGCAGGTACTGCACCCGCGCCTACAAAGCCATCACGGGGCAAAGCTGCTAACCAAAGGCTTGCCCGCCAGCCCTGGAGCGGTTTCGGGGGCGGTGGTTTTTTCGGCGGATGTGGCCCTCGAGCGCAGTAAATTCCAAAAAGTCTTGTTGGTAACGTCGGAAACCAGCCCCGAAGATATCCACGGAATGCACGCCTCGGTGGGGATTTTGACCGCACGGGGCGGGATGACCAGCCACGCAGCGGTAGTGGCTCGTGGGATGGGCCGCCCTGCGGTGGTGGGCGCGGAATCGCTGAAGGTCAATGCGGCGGCGGGCTGGCTCGAGGTGGGGGGGATTCGCATTCTGCAAGGCGAAACCCTGACGTTAGATGGAGCCAGCGGGCAGGTCTTTTTGGGCAACGTCCCCACCGAACCCAGCCAAGCGGGGCCAGAACTGGAAACTTTGCTAGCCTGGGCGGACACCCACCGCCGCCTCAAGGTGCGGGCCAATGCCGACACCCCCGAAGATGCCATTCGCGCTCGAGCCTTCGGAGCCGAGGGAATTGGGCTGTGCCGCACCGAACACATGTTTTTTGGCGACGAACGCTTGCCGTGGGTGCGCCAAATGATTTTGGCAGAAAACGAACTCGAGGAAAAACACGCTCTCGAGCGCTTGCTAGAGATGCAACAGGCCGATTTTTACGGCATTTTGCAAGCGATGGACGGCCTACCCGTGACCATTCGTTTGCTCGATCCACCTTTGCACGAATTTTTGCCCGCTCTCGAGGGACTAGCGGTGGAAGTGGCCCAGCTCGAGCTGAAAAAGCAAGACCACCACGAAAGCAAAAACCTACTGGCTCGAGTGCGCCAACTGCACGAACACAACCCGATGATGGGCCTGCGCGGGGTGCGCCTGCTGCTGACCCGCCCTGCCATCTTGGAAATGCAAGTCCGCGCCATCGCTCAAGCCGCCTGCCAACTAAAACTCGAGGGCCAAAATCCCCAACCCGAAATTATGATCCCACTGGTTGGCTTGACTGAAGAACTCAAGCAGGCTCGAGACTTGGTAAAAAACACCCTCGAGCAAGTTTCTCTGGAGCAAAACACTCCCCTAAATATCCCGATTGGCACCATGATCGAAGTCCCCAGGGCTTGCCTGATCGCGGGCGAGCTGGCCCAACACGCCGACTTTTTCAGCTTTGGAACCAACGATCTCACCCAAATGACTTTAGGTTTCTCGAGGGATGATGCCCAAGGCAAATTCTTGGGCCAATACCTCGAGGGGGGAATCTTGGAAAAAGATCCTTTTGCCACCCTAGACACCGTGGGAGTGGGGCGTTTGCTTGAGCTAGCCGTGCAAGAAGGGGTGCGCTCGAGGGGAACTCTGAAGCTGGGCATCTGCGGCGAACACGGCGGTGATCCCGCCTCCATCGCCTACTTCCACCGTGTCGGCCTCGAGTACGTTTCGTGCAGCCCCTACCGTGTGCCTGTGGCCCGTCTCAGCGCGGCTAGGGCGGTTTTGGAACCACGTCTGATTCCCAACCCATGACCCAACCCATGAAACATCTATTCATCCTTTCAGACGGCACAGGTCTCAGTGCCGAAACCGCAGCACGGGCGGCACTGGCCCAACTTCCGCTCGAGCCTGTACAGGTGACATTTCACCGCTATGCCTCGGCAAATGTGCAGGTCTTGCGCGAAGCGGTCAGCCGTGCGGCAACGCTTGAGGGGGTGATTTTTCACACCTTGGGCGAACGCCGTTTGGCCCTCGAGCTGGAGGCCCGCTGCCGCGAGTTGGGCTTGCCGTGTTTGGATCTGCTGGGCCGCGCAGTGGAGGTGTTGTCTCAAGCCTGGTCGCTCGAGGCCCGAGAAACCCCAAGGGAGCATCACCGCCTCGACGATCATTATTTCAAACGGGTCGAGGCGATGGAATTCGCAGTCAACTTCGACGATGGTCGCCTTGCCGAACGCATGTTCGAGGCCGATGTGCTGTTGATTGGTGTCTCGAGGGCCAGCAAAACCCCCCTGTCGATCTATCTGGCGGGGCGCGGTTTTAAAGTGGCAAACCTACCCCTGATCTTGGGCATCGAGCCACCCCCACAACTTTGGCAACTCCCTCGAGAGAAGGTTTTTGGCCTACGCATCGACGCATTGGCCTTGCTGGAAATCCGCCGTAACCGCCTGAAACACTTAGGCGCAGGCACAGGCGAATACGCCGACCCCGCCAAAATTGGCGATGAACTCGAGTACGCCGAAACTGTTTTTAAACGGGGCAGATTCGCAGTGTTGGAAGTCACGGGCCGCGCGGTAGAAGAAACCGCCGCCGAACTCGAGCGCTTCCTCGAGCGGAGTGCAAAGAATAGTGCAATCTGAATTGTTTTTTGGTAATTGAGCTGTATCCATCGTTTACAATACCTTGCTCGAGCTTAGAAAGTGAATCTAAAGTAGAGGCGGGTTTTAAACCCGCTCAGTAGGAGAAAACTACAAAAAGATCACCCTCGAGAAAAATGCGGTAACATAACAAGCACACGTTTCATGCTGAGCAGTGATCCACAACGCACACACACACTCGAGGGTAAAGATGCTGCTAGGTTTAGATTTGGGAACGGGTTCGCTCAAGGCCATCCTTTTGAACGAAAAGGGCCAGATTGTTGCGGAAGCGTCTCGCAGCTATGCCGTTCAATCCCCACAAACAGGATGGGCCGAATCCAACCCACAAGATTGGTGGATTGCGGCCCAAGAAGCTACCCTCGAGCTGGGGCATGGGTCAGAGATCACGGCTATTGGGTTTTCGGGTCAGATGCACGGCGTGGTGTTGTGTGACAAACGCGGAAAAGCGCTCAGAAACGCTATTTTGTGGGCGGATACCCGCTCGAGATATGAAGTGCAAATCTTCAAAAACTTGGATGCTCCAACCCTGCATCGCCTAGCTAATCCTCCAGTCACAGGGATGGCTGGCCCGAGCTTGCTCTGGCTCAAACACCACGAACCCGAACTGTTGGGGGCGGCGCACTGGGCGCTTCAGCCCAAAGATTGGTTGAGGTTTCAATTGACTGGGCAGGCCCACAGTGACCCCTCGGATGCCAGTGGAACACTGCTCTACGACCTTGGAAAAAATACTTGGGACTTGGATCTGATGGAACAGCTCGAGCTACCCCATACCTTGCTGGCCCCCCTCCAAAACTCGAGCGCCTCTGCTGGAACCCTCTCGAAAGCGGCTGCTATGTTGCTTGGCTTAAGGGCGGGTATTCCCGTGGCAATGGGGGGTGGAGATACCCCCACGGCAATGCTGGGCAGCGGGATTTTAAGCCAAGGTGTGGTGCAGCTTTCGGTGGGTTCTGGCGCACAAATCGTAGCCCCTCGAGACACCCCGATCATCGACCCTAAACTTCGCACTCATTTGTACCGCACAGTGACCCCGCAGGGATGGTACGCCATGTCCGCGATGCAAAACGCGGGATTGGCCCTCGAGTGGGTACGGCGCATGTTGGGATTGGATTGGCCCACGGCCTACCATGAAGCATTTTCTGCCGAAATTCAGACCCAAGGCTTAAGTTTTTTACCCTATTTGCTGGGAGAACGCACCCCCCACCTAGACCCGAACGCTCGAGGGGCTTGGGTGGGGTTGACCCTCTCGCACACCCGTGGGCATCTGATGCGGGTTGCCTTTGAAGGCGTTGCTTTTGCCATCCGTGATGGACTCGAGGCGTTGCTCGAGACGGGTATCGAAGCGCCCGCTTTGCGTTTGGCTGGGGGCGGAACCACCGTGCAAATCTGGCGACAACTCCTTGCAGATACCCTGCAAAGACCGCTTTATTCCAGCGAAATCTCGAGTGCTTCGGCAAGGGGGGCGGCACTTCTGGCGGGGGTGGCAAGTGGGATTTTCCCAAGTTGTGAAGATACCTTGGACTTCTCCGCAATGCCCAGTTTGGTTGCAGAACCACACTCACAATCACACTCAAATGCACAATCCAATCTCGAGGAAGGCTATGCGAGGTTTCGAGAACTTTATCCGCGAATTCATACACCCTGAGAACCCTACCCCTCGAGTTACCTTAGAGCAGTAGTCCAGAGCAGTAAAGACGGCCTAGAGCAGTTTTCCGTTTTCTGTTTAAGAACAGTCGTGAGCATTGCGTCCCAAACGACTAGACTGCTTTTTGACTGAGTGATGTATTCGTGTATTCCACAGACAAATGCGCTAAAATACCAAACCCTCGAGGTACATGCGCTATATTTTTTCTGAGGTGATCCCAAAAACGGTTGGATATGCAAAATTCAGAACACCACGATCAACTCTCCCCACAACCTTTTATCCGATTAGCGAGCATGTCTTAATGGCTTCTTGGCTCGAGCGGCAGTATTTTAGTTTTATTGATCAACCTGCACTCAAAAACCTAGTTGAAGTGTTGTCTGGAGCCTATCCCGCCTTGCTTTGGCAGGCCACTCAAATGACCTTGCTGGTCAGCCTCTCGAGCTTGGGGGTCTCTCTGGTTTTTGGGATTTTGTCGGGTTTACTGCGCTTTTGGCGGGTTCCAATCATTGGTCGAATTGCAGCGCTGCATGTGGAACTTACACGGGGCATCCCGCTGATTATTCAGTTGGGAGTGGTGTATTACGGTTTGCCTAGTTTGCACATTGTACTGGACGCTTTTCCAGCAGGAGTTCTAGCTTTGGGCTTGTATTCGGCGGCTTATGTTTCGGAGATTGTACGGGGCGGTCTTGCCAGCGTGCCAGTGGGCCAGCATGAAGCGGCCCGTAGTGTGGGGTTGTCTCGAGTGCAAACCATGCGCTTGGTGGTCTTGCCCCAGTCGATGGTGTTTATTTTACCCGCCTTGGGCAACGAATACATCTCACTGATCCTTGGCTCGAGTCTGGTTAGTTCGGTGACCATCACCGAACTGTTTCGGCAAGGTGGCATGATCATCAGCAAAACCTATAGCAATTTTGAAGTGTATTTGGTGCTGGCAGTGGTCTATTTTGCCATTACCTATTCGCTGACTTTGTTGGTGCGGGCGCTCGAGCGTAGGTTATCACGGGGCCGCGCCTACAGCCTCGAGGTTCCGACCAAGCGGCGGGTGATGTGAAGGTATTTTTGCTTTCATATCTTTAGAGCAGTTATCCGTGATCCGCGATCCGTTGTCCGTCAAGAGCATGATTATAAATATCCTGTTTCAGACGGATGAATCCTATTTTGGATAACCGAGTTGATTCATCCATTACTTTGACAAATACTCTAAGAAAATCCTTGAGAAATCCTCCCAGCCCCACCACAATCAATACTGCTAAAGTTTAAATGGACTGATGAATGTATCCCTTTTGTTGCTGTTGCCCCTTCAAATCGGGGTGGTGTTCCTGTCCAGCCAACTGCTCGGATATTTGGCCCAACGGTTAGGGCAGCCCAAAATAATTGGGCAAATGGCGGTGGGCTTGTTGTTGGGTGCTTCGCTGCTGGGGAAGATCTGGCCCCAAGCCTACCAATGGCTTTTTCTGCCCACTCAAACACCTTTTTTGGCCTTAATGGGTCAAATCGGTTTGGCATTTTTTATGTTCAAATTGGGCCTCGAGTTTGAACTCAACCGCCTAGAAAACCTGCTCCCTCGAGCCATCAGGATTGCGGGCTGGGGCTTTGTATTGCCTTTTATTTTGGGTGCAGCGTTGGCTGTGGGTTTACTGACATGGGGAGTGGGAAACTCTGGTTCGGGATACTTTGGGAATGTTTCGGGGCTGGTGGCAGTCCTTTTTTTAGGTTTGGCCTTTGCGGTTACCGCCTTTCCAGTGCTGGCAAAGATTCTGCAAGAATTAAACCTCGAGCGCAGCCGAGTGGGGGTATTAGCTCTGCTCAGTGCCTCGCTGGGCGATCTGGTGGCGTGGGTGTTGCTGACCGTGATTCTGGC
The DNA here is from genome assembly GCA_025359705.1 of Deinococcales bacterium. GTDB lineage: Bacteria > Deinococcota > Deinococci > Deinococcales > Deinococcaceae > JACMOA01. Next base: position 8,275 of record JANYFS010000246.1, read on the forward strand.
CCTACTGGGCGCGGGTTCGGCGTTTTCTGGGCAGCAACTTGCCCTCGAGTTGGCTAAAATTGCGCTCTATGTGATAATCATGACGCTGAGCATCAAACCCCTAGTGGCTTGGATCTTGCCTCGAGTGTCCAAAACTGTTCGAGTGGGTGTGGTGTTGCTGCTGCTGCTACTCAGTGTATTTTTTAGCGAAAAAGTTGGCTTGCATACGGTGCTGGGCGCATTCTTATTGGGTTTGCTGTTTCCGCGTGGCATGTTTGATGCAGGCATCCTCAAACCGCTCGAGCCACTCACCCAAAACCTGCTGCCGCTGTATTTTGCCTATGCGGGTTTGGCAGTGGTCTTCTCCCAGTTTAACCAGCCCTCGAGCTGGTCAAAATTGCGCTCTATGTGATGGTCATGACGCTAAGCATCAAACCCCTAGTGAGCTGGATTTTCC
>JANYFS010000254.1 GCA_025359705.1 Deinococcales bacterium
TTTGCCGCTCGAGTTCGCGCGTTGTCCAACCCTGCTGGGCGGCAGTATGCAGATAAAATTCCCGCTCCTGCACGGCTTTGCATTTGCCCAAAATCAGCAAATTGTGACTCCATGTTAAAACTGTCATCACTGCTGACAGTTTTGTATAACTTGCTGAATCAACTGCATAAGCCTCATAAAACCGCTTCATTCGCCAAAGATTCTCGGCAGAAAATCCACGCGCAGTTGGATCTTGCGCTTTTAACCAAGCCGCTAACTCTCGAACGGTTCCTTGTCCCCAGCCCGCCGCATCCACCCGCTTGAAAATGTATTCGCCAATTTGCCAGTACAGCTCGATCAGCTCACGGTTTACCGCGCGTAGCGCTCGAGTCTGCGCCCCTATGATCAGGCCCAACACTTGGGCAAAATCTTGGCTCAAATCGGGGTTAGACTTTTCCAGCTCTGCTCCGCTCATGTTATCCCCTCAACTTGCTCGAGGCCAACTTGCTCGAGATCTGCTTCGTCCATATCCAGCGGAACTTCGCCCAGCTCGAGCAAAATACCGCGTAACTCTTCCATCGCCGCCTCGAGTTCGGTGATCACCCCTTGAGCCAAAACCGCAGGTTCGGGTAAGGCTCCTTGCTCGGCGCTGTCGTCTTTGAGCCAAGAAATATCCAGGCTGTTGTCACGTTCCAAAATCTGTTGGCGGCTGAACCGCCGAAAACGCCCCGCCTCGCCCGTGTCCACTCGAGCCGCCAAAGCTGCCGCACCCCCCAAAGGATCTGGGCCAAAAGCCGCTTCAAACTCGGTAAAGTGCGCCCGTGTCAGCGGGGTTCGCTTGCCAAATTGGGGCATGTTGGCCCGTAGGTCGTAGACCCAGACCTCTTGGGTGTTGCCCTTGTCGGTGCGCCCCTTGGTGAAAAACAGCACATTGGTTTTGACCCCTTGGGCATAAAAAATGCCCGTGGGGAGCCGCAAAATGGTGTGCAAATTGCATTTGTCCATCAGATCGGCCCGAATCTGCCGCCCAATGTTGCCCTCAAAAAGTACATTGTCGGGCAAAACCACGGCAGCCCGCCCGCCCGCTTGCAAACCTCGGTAAATGTGCTGCAAAAAGGCAAATTGCTTGTTGGAAGTGGAAAAAGTGAAATCGTCTCTGGTCGGCAAACCGCCACCTTTTTTGGTTCCAAAGGGCGGGTTACTCAGCATCAGGGTGGCGGGGGGTAAATCCGCACCTTCTGGGCTGAGGGTGTCGCCATAACGGATGCCCGATTGTCCTTCTTGGTAGGTCAGTTTGTGCAACATCAAATTCATCAGGGCCAAACGGTGGGTGTCTTGGACGTGTTCCATGCCGTGAAAGGTTCTTTGATAATATTTAGTTTGGTGAGCATCGTCCCACTTGTATTGGTCTTCACGCTCCAAAATGTAGTGGTTGGCGGCAATCAAAAAGCCGCCCGTCCCCGCCGCAGGATCTTGAATAATGTCGCTCGAGGTGGGTTTCATCACCTGCACAATGCAGTCAATCAGCTCTCGAGGGGTGAAATACTGCCCCGCGCCGCTCTTTTTCTCGTTGGCATTTTTTGAAAGCAAACCTTCGTACAGGTCGCCCAAACCTTCCTCTCTGGCGCTGTACCAATCCAGCTTTTCAATTTCCGTGACCAACAGGGTTAGGGTGGCGGGTTTTTTGATAAAAGAAGTGGCATTGGCATAAATGGCCCGAACCAAATTGGATTTGGCCTTCCCCAACTCGAGCAGCAACTGGCGGTAAAAACCCATCCTATCGGGCGCACTATGTTGCACCATATCGTCCCAGCGCTGCCCCTCGGGGAGCTGGTCTTCGGTGGCGGTTTCCTTGGCCATTTTCAAAAACAGCAAATAGGTTAGCTCGGTCACATATTGGTGATAGGTCACGCCGTCGTCTTTCAGCACATTGCACAGGTTCCACAGCTTTTGCACAATGTCTTGAGTCACGGGGTTATTTGGGTTAATTTGGGTCATAAAGCATCACCTGGCATTGGCTCGAGGGTAGGAACTTGGCCCAGTGCTGCTTCAAAAGCGGCTCGGTTGCCTCGAGCGGCCCTATTTTGAATGTAGGTTTCCGCCTCGAGCGCCGCCATTTTTTCTGCCACTGCACTGGCAATCAGCATATTGATACTGATTCCTTCACGCTCTGCCAATTGCTTGAGGGATTTATGAACCGAATTGGGCAAACGTACACTAAGCGAAGTCATAATTCTCCTATTTTCTCGAGTAAGGTTCGAGGACTCCATACTTCAATCCCCAACTCTGGAACGTTTCTAAAGTCGCGCTCGTTAAAAGTAACGATATTGGCCCTCGAGTTAAAAGCCAGCTCAAGCACATGATCATCTTTGGGATCTCGAAGAAAGGGTCTCCAAAGATAATGTATTTCTTGTACTGTACCTACCAAACACAAATAATCCAAGACAGGAGCAATGAGCTTGGATTCTATCGGCTGATCAAGCCGCGACAGTACATCTTCATACTCGAGAATCAAGGGTGTAGAAATCATGGTTTCAAAATTGCCACGTCCTACCCGCTCGAGCAGCCTAAACGAAGCTCCCGTGCGTGAACGCAACGCAGCTACCAGCACATTGGTATCCAAGACGACACGCATGATTCATAGTATCATATATATAACCATTAAATATCAACACAC
>JANYFS010000410.1 GCA_025359705.1 Deinococcales bacterium
GTTTTTCGGTCAAGCTCGAGAGTGCCTTTACCCACAAGCGCGAATACGACCCCGCCTTGCTCGAGAGAATGCAAAAAAGCCCCCAGTCACTGCGGGAGGCTGGGGTTTTGGATTGGTTTGTGGCTCAGTTTCCCTTCTCGTTTCAGCGTACACGGGCCAACCGTGAATACCTTTGGAAACTCTGCCAAGACTTTGCGGAGCAACCCCTCGCCCTCGAGCTGCGGCACGTTTCTTGGGATTTGGACGAAGTACGGGAAGGCTTTGCTAAACAGGGTTTGCTGTGGATCTCACCCGATTACCCAGCGCTGGCGGGGATGACCCAATCGGTTTTGCGCTCGAGTGGAAAAAACGCCTATTTTCGGCTGCATGGGCGCAATGCCGCGCAATGGTGGGACGGCAAAACCGCCGCAGACCGCCATGATTACCGCTATTCGCTCGAGGAAATGACCGAGCTGGCGAGGCAAATTCGGGCGCTCGAGGGGGAGTGTGAAAACCTGTGGGTTATTTTCAACAACACCACCAAAGGCCACGCGATATACAACATCAACACCCTAGAGGAATTGTTGGGGATTCAGCGCAAAACCGTTGATCAAACAGGGTTATTTTGAATATCCTGCCCAAAAATAACTCAATAACCTCATCCCAAACGAATAACGAATAACGAACCACTATCCCAACCCTACAAACGAGAATCAATATGGGGTTCACTCTCGAGGGCCAGAATTCCAAAAACCGCTTCGTGGGTGCGGCGCAGTGGCTCGAGGGACACAAAACGCTGCAATGCCTCGAGGCCCAAGGCAAATTCGCGCAGGGCCAAAGCGCGTTTGGCTTTCAAACCTCTCGAGCGCAACCGCTCGAGGTGCTGGGGCAAGGTGTATTCGGGGCCGTAGATGATGCGGAGGTATTCGCGGCCTCGCACTTTGAGGGCGGGTTGCAGCAGGTTGGGGCCGTGGTGGGCCACAAACTCCAGCGGCTTGACCACCATGCCCTCTCCGCCGCTCGAGGTGAGGTTTTCCCAGAACTGTAGGGCGTTTTGGCAGCTCGAGGGATCATGCAAGTCCACCTGCACATATGCGGTGCGGCGCAGCAATTCCGAGTGGGCAAAAAGTGGCTCGAGGGCCGCCAGATGCCACAAATGGCTTTTATCGCTATGCACTTGGCCTTCGCTTGCCAAAAAGTGAAAGGGAGCCAAGCGGTACTCGGCGGGGTCTTCCACTGACCAGCAGTAAGGGGCATAGGCTTGGCGGTAAAGTTGTGCGGCCTCGAGGCGGGCTTGGTTTTGCAGCAGCAAGGGGTGATCGGTGGGTAAGGCTGAGGAAAGCACCTCTTGCGCTCGAGACAAACTGGCAAGCGCAGCCGCGCCCACGGGGGCGTATTGCCGCTCGAGCAGATCTTTGGCCTTGGCAGACCAGGGCAGCAGTTCGCAGTCGAACAAGGCCCAGTCGGTTTGGTGGCTGTGCCAGAAATCGCTGGCGGTCAGGGCGCTTCTCAGGCGCTCGAGCAGATATTTTTCCAGCTCGAGATTTGAAAAAAAGCGCCGCCCTGTGCGGGTGTAGATGATTCCCGCTTCGTTCTGCACCCCAAAACGCTGCTCTGCTGCGGCAACATCGCGGCAAATCAGCACCAAAGCCCGCGAACCCATGTGTTTTTCTTGGCAGATCACCTGCTGCAAACCCTGTTTGCGGTAATGCTCGAGGGCATCTTGGGGATGTTCCAAAAACCCCTCGAGCCTCGAGGTTTCACTGGGCGACATGGTGGGAGGCAGGTAAATCAGCCATTTGGGATTGATCGCAAAGCGGCTCATCACCTCGAGGGCCGCCAGTGCATTTTCACGCGGGATGGTGATGCGCCCCCGCAATTGGGTTTCGATGCTGCGCTTGCCCAAAACATCCTCGAGGTCGAGCAGGTCGTCCAATTGGTGCTGTTTGGACTCGAGCTGTTGAACCTGCTGTGCCTGCTGTTCTTGTAGTTCTGCAAAGCGGTGGTCTTCGGCATAAATCTGCTGGGCCTGCACCGAAACCAGCTCGAGTTCGGGATAGCGCAGGGCGCTGAGCTGACCACCGTAGGCACAGCCCGTATCGATGTCCAAAGTGCGGTTGACCCACTCTGGGCGCAGCACGGCAGTGTGTCCATAAACTACTTTGGCACTGCCACGGTAACTGGCGGCCCAGTCCAAACGGATCGGCAAACCTTCCTCGTCTTTTTGGTTGGAGACTTCGCCGAATAGGGCAAATTCGCGCACCGCTTTGGAGGTGCGGCCCTGCAAATCTTGGCGCAAACCCGCGTGGGCCACCACCAGCTTGCCGCCGTCCAGCACATAGTGGCTGATCAGGCCATCCAGAAATTCTTGCACTCGAGCGCGAAACGCAACACTTCTACCCTCGAGCTGATCCAAGCTCTGTTGCAAACCATACTTGACTGTGACCTCACGGCCCTCGAGCGCCCGTTTGAGTTTGTCGTCGTGGTTGCCCAGTACACACAACGCCTGACCCGCCGCCACCATATCCATAACCCATTCCAGCACCTGCGGGGTATCGGGGCCACGGTCTACCAGATCGCCTACAAAAATCGCGGTGCGGCCTTGCGGATGTTGCCACAGCCCACCCACGCAGCCATAACCCAAGCACTCGAGCAGTTCTTGCAACTCGGCGGCGCAACCATGCACATCCCCGATGATGTCGAACGGCCCCACCAAGTGCTTTTTGTTGACCCAAAGCGGTTGCCGCTCGAGCATAACCGTCTCCACTTCCTCGGCGGTTTTCAGCACATCCACACTACGAAAACCCTCTTTGGACAGGCTCGAGAGGGATTGACGCAAGGCTTTAAGCTGTCCGCGCACCACATGCGGGCCAAAGTCACGGTCTGGGCGGGTTTTATTGCGCTCGAGGCAAACCCGTTCGGGCAAATTCAGCACAATGGCAACCGCCAAAACATGAAATCTACGGGCGAACTGCACAAACTTTTTGCGGTCATCGGGCCGCACATTGGTTGCGTCGATCACAGTTAGTAAGCCATTTTTCAGCCGCTTTTCCAACACAAAAAATAGCGCGTCAAAAGCATCCTCGCTCGAGGCTTGGTTGTTGGGATCATTGCTGACCAAACCCCGAAAAAAGTCGCTCGAGAGGACTTCTTGGGGTAAAAAGTGTTGCTGTGCAAACGTGCTTTTGCCTGATCCAGAGGGGCCAATCAGTACCACCAGCGCGAGTTCGGGAAGGGTAATCTGCATATAAAATTCCTCGTTGTCATCAGCCTATCTGGTTTGGATCGGGTTAGGTATGCGCCTTATCGCTTAGTTCAGGTCGATATGGAATTTTTCGTGTGGAATATCTGGTGAAGATTCATAACCCGCAACTTTTAGAAGTGTTATAAGATGCTCTGCATGACCGCTCGAGTTCAGATGCACTACAAAGACCGCATTCGGGAAATTGCTCGAGCGTACCGACAAAAATACCCTGCGATGGACAATTTGGGAATGCTCGAGGGGATCGGGGCCACCTTGCGTTTCACCGAAATGCACAACGACGGAGCCTTTGATCCCGAACACAATGTGGTTTTTTTGAATCCCAAAACCAGCCTCGAGCGGCAACGTTTTACCCTGGCCCACGAGATTTCTCATGCGCTGCTGCTTGGCGATGAAGATCTGCTCAGCGACATTCACGACGACTACGACGGCGACGATCTGGAGAATACCATCGAGGTCTTGTGCAATGTGGGGGCTGCTGCGATTTTGGTCACACCCGATTTGCTCGAGCGGGCGCTCTCGAGGGGACTGTCCGCCACCAGCGTGGTTAATCTGATGAATTGGGGTGGGGTTTCGGCAAGCGTGGCCTTGGTCGCCCTCGCCGAAAACACCCTCGAGCCTGCGGTTTTTGCGCTGTGTATGCCACCCAGCGGGCAATACAAAAAGAACTCGAGCGGCGAAACCCTGCCCAGCGAAAACTTCCCCAGCCGCACCCTCGAGGTCAAATTCGCACCGCAAAGCGCCAGCATGAAATACAGCCTGTCCAGCGGAACCCCCATCCCTTTCGACCATCCAATTCAGGCCGCCTTCGAGACCTCCTTACCCCTCGAGGAAATCTCTTATTTGCCCTTTCGCAGCGGCAAAAAAATGACCGCTCGAGTCAGCGCCTACCCCGAAAAAAATCGGGTGTTTGCAGTGTTTCTGGTCTAATTTTTTGATTCAGGATATGAAAAACAATGTCCAAGAAGGATTACGGATCACGGAGAACTGCTTTAATTTTGTTTTAACCACGGCGAAAACAACTTAACCACGGGTGGCATCACCACATAGGTCATCAATACTACGACCAGACCGCTCGAGGCAAAAACCCGTAAAGCAAGGGGCCAACTTAGAATCACAGGGCCGAGCAAGATGTTGATCAGCAAACTGAGCGGGTAAAGCGCGGTCAAAGTAACGATTGCCATTTTTAGGCGGCTGGGCTGGCGCAAAACCTTGGATGCGGGGGGCGTAAACCAGAACTCGAGGCCAGGGGCTACGGTTTCCACCGCTTCCCGCTCGAGGTAGGGCTTTGAGCGCTCGAGCCACTCCAAACGCACCTGTGATTCTTGCCAAACCTGGAAATGCTCAAAGGAATCGAAGCGAATCACCAAGGTATACTCGAGGGGCATTCCCTGTGCTGGACGGACAATTCCCATTCCCATATTGCCCTCAAAAGTCTGGGCTGCCGCGCCAATGCCTACAATCCATTCTTCAAATTGGGCTTGGCATTCTTCGCGCACATGGCGGTGTACAGACATGGTGACGGCATCGGCGGCATTCATGGGGAATAGCTTAGCTGTTTGGTGGGTCGTTTTTCGTTTTTCGTTTTTCGTACAGACGAGGGCGCTCGAGCGTAGCGACTCTCACGCTCATACCCTCTAAACTAACCCCGTGAGCATTCAAGATCGGCAGTACATTTTAGGAATCGATACCAGTTGTGACGACACGGGCGTGGGCATTGTGGCCCTCGAGCAAGGCCGTGCAAAAGTGCTGTCCAACGTGATTTGGACGCAGGAAATCCATAAACAATTTGGCGGGGTAATGCCCGAACTGGCCTCGCGTGAACACCTCGAGCGGATTGATCAGATGGTGGAATTGGCCCTCGAGCGTGCCGAAATTGGTACGCAGCACCTTTCGGCGGTGGCAGCCACCCACGGCCCAGGTTTGATGGGGGCGCTGCTGGTGGGTTTGTGCTATGCCAAAGGCTTGGCCCAAGGTTTGGCGATTCCCTTCTATGCCACCCATCACCTCGAGGGGCATATCGAAGCCTCGATGAGCGACCACCCCGACCTCGAGTTTCCGCATTTGGCTTTGGTGGTCTCTGGCGGGCATACCCATCTTTTTGATGTGCCACAGCAAGGCGAATTCAAACTGATTGGCGCGACCAAAGACGACGCAGCGGGCGAAGCCTTCGATAAAGTGGCGCGGTTGCTGGGTCTGGGCTTTCCTGGCGGCCCTGCCATCAGCGAAGCAGCCAAGCAGGGCGACGCTTCCAAAGTCCCGTTCAAGGTTCCGCTCGAGGGGCATAAGGGCTTCGATTTCTCGTTCAGTGGCCTGAAAACAGCCGCGCTGTACGCCCACCAAGCGGGGGCCAATCCCTTCGATTTGGCTGCCAGCTTCGAGGCCACCGTGGTTAAATCTTTGGTCAAAACCACGCTCAAGGCGGCAAAAACCTTGGGCCGCAAAGTGGTTGTGGTTTCGGGCGGAGTGGCTGCCAACCGCGCTTTGCGTGAAGCCTTCCAAAACAGCCCCCTCGAGGTCTATTTCCCCCCGCACGACCTGAACACCGATAACGGCGCAATGATCGCACTGGCGGGGGCTAGAGCCTTGAAGTTGGGAAAAAGTCCGAGCAGTAGTGCCACCCCAGCGCAGGCTTATTTGCCTTTAGGTTCCTAAATTTTGGATCAGGTTTGCATAAGGGAGCTGATTTATTATGAGGATGTTCTCACAGCATCACATCTTCTTTTTTGGAGGTTCTCTTATGCTTTCACCCAAACTTTTCCCACTTTTAGGTCTGTTGTTGGTTGGCACCCTCTCGAGCTGTAATCGGCCTAGCAAAATCCTCGATACCTGCGGCAGAAGTGGAATGCTCAGATGCAGCCCTATTATTCCTTGCCTCACCCCCGCCGACCCCTCGAGCGTAACTGCCACCGAGAAAAAGTTATATACCGCCAATCAAAAAGTGGCCTTCAAATTGTTCAATCAAGCCTATCTCAAACATGGTTTGGGCAATGTTCTGGTATCACCACTCAGTTTTGGCGTGGCCTTCCAAATGCTCTACAACGGCACAGGAACGCAAACCGCGCTGGATATGAAAGCGGCCCTCGAGCTGCAAGATTTAACCCTCGAGGAAATCAACAGCTCTAACGCCTTACTAACCACTTCGCTCACCAATCCCAATGCCACTTGCACCACGCTGAATATTGCCAATGCAGTTTGGGCGGGCAAAAAATACCCTATTCAAGCCAATTTCTTAAGTACCGTGAGCAAATCTTACGGTGCAGAGGCTAAGAATGTGGACTTTGCCACTTCAGATGCTGCCAAACAAATCAACGATTGGGCCGCAGCTCATACTGAAAACAAAATCACTAAAGTCCTCGAGAACACTGATCCTTTAGATGCCTTTTATTTAACCAATGCGCTGTACTTTTTGGGTAGTTGGTCCAAAGGCTACGAATTCGATCCCAAAAATACCAAACCCGCCACCTTTACCCTATCTCCCAATTCACCCAGCTCCGTCAAAACCATTCAAGTTCCTATGATGCAAAAAATG
>JANYFS010000302.1 GCA_025359705.1 Deinococcales bacterium
TCGAGGCTCCCTTGACCCTCGAGATGGTGACCAATCGGGGGGTCAAGGTCTGGCCGGACGGCCTGCCAGATACGGTGGTGAGTGACCACTGGCGCTGTCGCTTCAAAGGTTTGGGATCAATAGGCCACCGGGACGTGGTTGCTCTGCTAGAGCGCTTTTTAGGCTCTGGACTGGACTTTGTGAAGAGTGAACACCTGTACACTTTTGACGGGGTGGCAGGTTTTTCCTTGGGGCAGGGCCAGTAATGATGTGACCCTTACCACTCTTGTTTCGTGTGACCAAAAGCTTGAATTTCTACAAAGGTGTCTGCGCCACTCATGACCGCACAAGGGGCCATCACGATGATTGTGACTAAGCTATGATTCAGCCCCCGATTCTTGCGGTGGTCAGGTATCTCAGAGAAAATATTGACGGCAATCTTGACTTGGTTGGCTTCCATCCCACTAGTGTGCAGGGTTTCCCACTATCCCCACGTGAGTTTGCGCTGTGGAAAATCCTCGATATACTGAAGGCATGAATCAACCTCGAGCCAGCCTGATCCCCGCCTTTCAATCCGAGGCAGACCAAACCCTCGAGGTATTATTGGGCAGCCACAACCTCGAGAAAGATTACGAGCCGTTTACCCTGCCCAAGCTCGCCATTGTCACCTGCATGGATTACCGCATCCAGTTGCGCCTGCCCAAAAATTTCGCCTTTGTACTGCGGACAGGCGGGGCCAACATTCGCCCCATCGAAACCTATTTGGCTTTTTCGGTGGCCCGCACAGGCATTCACGCCATTGCCATCATTGGGCATACCGATTGCGCGATGGAAAAACCCGATCCCTACGTGGTAGACGAACTTCCTACCGACAACGAAACCAAAATCTTTTACCGCAGCCAAATTGCCTCGCTTGCCATCAAAGATGCCCGCGAATACACCTTGGCGCAGGCCAAAATGCTCGAGGAGCGTCTTGGCCTGCCCGGTTTACCGCTCATTTATGATGTGGAAACCCATAAGCTCGAGCTGTTGTAAGGGTTTGTTATAAAAATTAAATAAAATGTAATCACTCGAGCAAAATAAAAGCTCGAGTGATTACACTAGAAGCGAAACCCGATACGCATACTGAATCCTGGGATAACCCAATTCTGCTAAGTTTTTTCTGATGGAATGAACGATGTTCCGCCAAGTGAGATACCGTCATCATAGTACCCCTGGATTCTTACAATACCCAAGCCACCTTTGATCTCGAGTTCTATTTGGTTATCGATTATCCAGAAGTAGCCTTGTTGCAAATATGCAGAAAATATAGGCAAGGCTAGAAATCCACCCGCGCTCAACTCTGCAAATGATCCCGAATGATTTTGAGTGTTCCAAAAATATTTGGTTCCCAAATTAACATCGTTTAATGAACTTAGGTTAAGTGATAAGCTTGAGTGGTTTGTGGTATCTAGCTCGAGTTGAATACCAACGAGAAAAGATTCTGGGTTGAGTCCTGCTTCCAAACCAAAGCTTGAGGCATTGGCGCTCGAGTTCAGAAAAATTCCTACTGTTCCCGAAATAAACATTCGTGTTATTTTTTGGGTAATTTTAAGCATGGTTTTGCCCCTAAAACGTACACTTAAGTAACTCCCATGTCAGATTTAGAGATTTTCTAAATCTGACAGCGACCAACGGGAGTAGGGAAAAGAAGTTCTTATCAGCGACGTGGAAGATTTCGAGCTTTGCGAGAATATCTGAAATATAGATGGGAGGAACTTAGCTCGAGGGAGAATTCGCACTAGCTCTTTTAATCTTAAAAGTGGAACCCAACACGTAGTCCAATGGTAGGAAGTGGAGCGAAACGCCAGCTAGGTTCGGAGTTGTAACTAGAGTAACCCGAACCATTTGGATAGGGAACGGGAGTAGGTTGATTGAAAGAGGTGTTGACCCCGGCAATTCCCAAACCACCCTTCAACTCGAATTCGACTTGATTGTCGAAAATCCAGCGATAGCCTTGTTGCAGATAAACGGAGACAAATGGAGCGAGTAATACCGTTCCTACGCTACCTTCAGTAAAAAGACCAGAATGATTGGTGGTATTCCAAAAGTACTTGTAACTTGCACTTAGATCGGTGATTGCACTGAAACCAATGCCAATGCTCGAGTGAGCATCGGTGTCAAACTCGAGTTGAATCCCTGCGGGGAAGTTATCTAAAGAGAGTCCTGATTGTAAGCCAAAACTGTTGGCAGATGCGCTTGAATTGACCAGTATTGCGATTGACGCGGCAACTAAGCCTTTTGTAATCCGTGTTCTGATTCGTGTCATGCCATTAACAGTAGGTGAGAAACACTGACTCGAGATGAGTTTTTGACCAATATGTACAATCTTTAAAGTGGATGTCACGGTCAGAAAAGTAGGGAAGAGGAGATTTTTACTGTTTGGAACGGATTTTGAAAAAAGGTCAATGCGCCCTCGAGATGTATTTGGGGTGAGTGTCTTCTTTTGGAAATGTGAGTCGCTCGAGTTTAGACCGAGTTTGAACCAATCATAAAACCTGCTGCGGGTTTGGGTCTGCGATTCCCGTCTGCTATCCTTGGGAATGCTGAAAGAAATATTGGGCGCAAGCGGGAAGATATCACCGTTTTTTTGCGCCTGAATCAAGGAGAACCACCACTATGCTCGGAATCGGAATCGTAGGACTGCCCAATGTGGGTAAATCAACTTTGTTTAATGCCATCACTCGGGCGGGCGCAGTTGCCGCCAATTTCCCCTTTGCCACCATCGACAAAAATGTGGGGGTTGTTGCCGTGCCAGACGAACGTTTGGGCGCACTCTCAAGGGTGTTCACCAAAGGAACCCGCATCCCGCCGATCATTCCCACCAGTGTGGAATTTGTGGATATTGCGGGCTTGGTCAAGGGCGCTCACAAAGGTGAAGGTCTGGGCAATCAGTTTCTCGCCAACATCCGCGAAGTGGATACCATCGCCCATGTGGTGCGCTGTTTTGAAGATCCCAATATCATTCATGTGGCGGGAACGGTAGATCCGCTGGACGACATCGAGACCATTCATACCGAGCTGATTTTGGCGGATATGGCGGCCCTCGAGAAGCGAATGGAGCGTTTGAAAAAGACCGCCAAGGGCAACAATAAAGAGGATGCGGCGACCCTCGAGCTGGCTCAAGAGGTGTATGCGGTACTCGAGCAGGGCAAACCCGCCCGTTTGGGAACCTATTCTGACGCGATTCCCAAAGAATTTGGCCTGCTGACCCACAAGCCGATGATTTATGTGGCAAACGTTGCCGAAGCGGATTTGGCCCAAGACAATGAAATGGTGAAAAAAGTTCGGGCTTACGCTGCGCTCGAGGGCTGTGAAGTGGTCAAAATCTCGGCCCAGATTGAGGGTGAAATTGCTGAAATGCCCGAAGAAGATGCGAGCGTTTTCCTCGAGGAGTTGGGCATTGCCGAGTCGGGTTTGAACCAGTTGATTCGGGTGGGTTATAAAACCTTGGGCCTGATCACTTTCATCACTAGCGGTGAAAAAGAAGTTCGGGCCTGGACGATTCGCCAAGGAACCAAAGCTCCAGGCGCGGCTCGAGAGATTCATACCGACCTCGAGAAAGGCTTCATTCGGGCCGAGGTGATCGAGTGGGAAAAAATGGTGGAGGCGGGCGGCTGGGCAGTTGCCAAATCCAAAGGTTGGGTTCGTACCGAAGGCAAAGATTACGTGGTTCATGATGGCGACGTAATTCTGATTTTGAGTGGGATTTAAATAAAGCTGCTTTTGGAATTTATCTCGCTTATCAAGTGGGTTTTTCCTGCGTATACTGATGATTATTTGTTGACGACCTTAGCGCTTCGATCCTCTCGAGAATTCTCCCTGAGACTATTCCCCTCGAGCGGTCAAGGCCATAGGAAAGCACTTTAAGGGAGACCCGTGCGTAAATCTATTTTGATGCTGGCCCTGGCCCTGATGGGTTCCACTCTTGCCAAGCCTTTTGTCCAGCCTGACGGCGTAGGCGCACTCTATTTTAGGGACGAGGGTGGCAGTATGTTGACCCTCTGTACCGTATCCAAAGTGTCTTCCGAGCGTTTTCAAACCAAGCTGAACCGTTCAGATGCGCTGCTGACTGCTTCACACTGCACCATTGATTTGCCCTACAATTCGCCCAGCTTCACCTTTGCTTCCTTCGATGATGGCCTTAGTTTTATTCGTCTGAAGCAAGTGGTGCGTGGTGATTTGGCAATTGGTTACGATTTTGCTTTGTGGCTGCCCGCCGATGAAAAAGGGTACGTACCCTACAATGCTATCAAGTCTTACAAAATTTCAGACCGTAAACTGCTTGACTTTGGCGAGGACATCGACTCGTGGGGTCAGCCTTCGGGTTTGGGTCTGACCTACACCAAAGGCATCGTGGCCCAACCTGTAGTGGATCGCCCGATCATCGACCAAGCCCAAGCCATCGACTGGGTGGGGATGATTTCGGCAGATTTGCACTGTACCGGCGGCTGCTCGGGTAGCAGTGTTTTTGATAACAAAGGCGAAGTGATCGGTATTTTGGTGGGTTCTTTATTCGATGGCACGGGGTTTAAGCACACTTACCTGGTTCCTACCCCCCGTGTCTTTGAAGCCCTCGAGAATGATGCTTTGACCATTCCGATAGACCGCAAAAAAGATGATCCCAAAGACTCCAAGAAAACTACAGGTGAGAAAAAAGACGTTAAAGAAATCAAAATAGGCCAGTAGAATTAGATAATAGATCTCTTTCATAAGTCCAATTTTTCATGTTGAGCAAAGCGAAATATCTCATCTCAGACAGTGCTTTAGACCCTTGGCTCTGCTCAGGGTGACACATATGAAAGAAGTCTACTAAAGTAAGACAGTAAAATTACAACACTAAAGATTAAGTTTTTGATTTTCTAATCCCCTCGAGCGAACCTTTTTTGGACGCGCTCGAGGGTTTTTGGTTCCTTTTGGTTTTTGAAACGTGTCACTTCGGTGACGGTCTTGTGGCTCCAAAGCGCTAATACTCGCCTCGAGAATGAACTTGAGAATGAATAAGGAGGCAGGTTATGACCGAGCATGATTCTGGAACTCAAGCAGAAACACAAGACCTTTTTCGGTATGTGGTTGAAGAATTTGCCGAGGACTACCACGAGGGCGAATTTAACCGCCGGGAGCTGCTGCGGCGTTTGGGATTGCTGGCTGGAGGGGTGGCTGGGGCCACGGTTTTGCTCGAGTCTTTGGGGCTGAACACTGCCAGTGCTGCCGAGTGGAAGCAGGCTTTTGTCAGTATTCCTCCGAAAGAACCCACTGCGCCCAATTCAACTGCGCCCAGCCAAAAAGTGGAACCCAGTGACCCCGAAATCTCCACCGAGATGATTTCCTATACCGCACGAGGTTTCAAGCATTTTGCATATCTGGCACACCCTGCCAAGCTCGAGAGCGCACCAGGCATCTTGGTGATTCATGAAAACAAAGGCTTACAGCCCCACATTCAAGATGTGGCACGGCGTTTAGCCAAAGCGGGATATGTGGCGTTGGCTCCAGATTTGGTCTCACAAGCGGGCGGTACGCCCAAATTTACCGACATCGCAGAAATCTCGAGCCTGCTGGCAAAAACCAGTGGAGACGAACACATTGCTAACTTGCTCGAGGCGCTGAAGGTGCTGAAGGCAACCAAAGGTGTCACTCCAAACCGTTTGGGTGTGGTCGGGTTTTGCTTTGGCGGCGGTTTGACTTAGCGGTTGGCTACGGTTGCGGGCGAACTCAGTGCTGCGGTTCCGTTTTACGGCCCATCCCCCGATCTGGCAAGTGTTCCCAACATTAAAGCCGCCATGCTGGGGATTTATGGTGGCCTTGATACCCGAATCAATGGTGGAATTCCCGCGCTCGAGGAAGCCATGAAAAAGGCCAAAACCAAGTACCAGATTAAGATTTACTCGGGTGCAAGCCACGCCTTTCACAACGATACTGGAGCCAATTACAATGCCGATGCTGCCAAAGATGCATGGGCCAAAACGCTCGAGTGGTTTAAGTTATACGTATAAATTTATAGGTGTAAATCTTTATTGATACGCAGGAAATAGCATTGCAAATAGCATTGCAAATAGTATTAGCTCGAGGGAGCTAGATATAATAACTCCCTCGAGCTTATTTAATCACAGGTACAACTTCCTCGAGGATGGTCATTTTTTGAATGAGATCGGCTTTATTTTGGGCGTTGGGATCTTTTTGAATGCTTTTGAGAATATTCATCCCCTCGAGCAGTTGTCCAAACACGGTGTATGCCCCATTCAAACTGGGATATGGCACATAGGTGATGAAAAATTGGCTGCCGTTGCTGGCAAGGCTGTTAGATCTGGCCTGACCTAAAACTCCCGCTTTATCGAAGGTGTATTTAGCGTCTAGCTCGACATAAAACTGATAGCCAGGGCCACCTGTGCCTAGACCTGTGGGATCGCCCGTTTGGGCCATGAAATTCTCGATTACACGGTGAAATGGAACCCCATCGTAATAGTGGTTCAGGGCCAAAAACACAAAAGAATTCACCGTTTTGGGCGCAATCTGCGGATACAGCTCGAGGGTGATGTTGCCTTTGCTGGTCTGCAAAACCGCGCGGTATTGTTTGGCAGGATTGACCACCCATTTGGGCGCATCAAACTTCAAAATCCGCTCGCTCGAGAGGGGTTTCATTTCGACAAACTCGAGGGCGCAAGCATTGCCCAGCAGAATGGGAAGCACAAAAAGGGATTGTTTGAGAAAGGTTTTAAGACGCATAACGCAGAGTATAACCGCTCGAGATGTATGAAAAATTATGGCGGTCTCGTTCTGAGTTATTCATTGTTCGTTTGTAACTGCCCAGCTAAGTACCTCCCATGTCAGATTTAGAGATTTTCTAAATCTGACAGCGACCAACGTTCGTATTGAAACCACTTTCATCAATACAAACTAAGTCAGAGCGTTTGACCTCTTTGATCTGTTCTAAAAACGTGTTTCTGAGTTTTATCCTACTGTTCACTGAAGAATCGAGTCTCTATTTTGTGTGATTGCCTCGAATTGAACTTGGGTTCGAGGTCGGTTGAAATACCCACCACTCGAGCGGGTCAACCAAAACCCCCAACAATCTTTTACTGTTCCCAGCCCTCGAGCGCAAATTTACCAATCATGGTTCCACGCTCGAGGGTCGCATGTGCAATTTTAAGATTTTGGGCATTGATTGGAGAAAGACTGCGGGTGAGGGTTCCTTGTAGGGTTCCAGCCTCGAGCAACTGGGCAAAACGGTTCAGAATATCATGTTGGCTTTGCATATCTTCGGTTTGATAGCTGCTTTTGGTGAACATCAGTTCCCATACAAAGGTGGCGCTTTTATTCATCAGGGGTTGTATGTTGAGCGGTTGGGAGGTGCCGACAATCGAGCAGATCACCCCTTGGGCCAAAATGCTTTCCATCATGCCCGCCCAGTGTCCCACGGTATCGTTGGTACACAAAATATACGGCACTCCTGCCAAGCCCAACGTTTTAAGTTGCTCGAGCAAGTTTTGACGGTGATCGATGATGTGATCTGCACCCATTTTGCTACACCAATCTCGAGTTTCTGCTCTCGAGGCGGTAGCAATCACCGTTAGCCCCGCATGTTTTGCCAGTTGAATGGCTACCGATCCTACTCCACCCGCGCCGCCAATAATCAGAATGCTTTTACCCGCATCCAAACCCATTTGCGAAATCCCCATCCGCTCGAATAAAACTTCCCAAGCAGTCAAAACGGTGAGTGGAAGTGCCGCCGCCTCGAGGAAGCTGAGGTTACGTGGTTTGTGGCCCACAATACGCTCGTCGATGACTTGAAATTCGCTGTTGCTGCCCGCTTTGCGAATGTCTCCAGCGTAGTAAACTGCGTCTCCCACCTTAAAAAGCGTGCAATCTAGCCCCACTGCCACCACGGTTCCAGCCGCATCCCAACCCAAAACTTTAGGACTTGTCTCGAGGGCCGCTTTGGGGGAGCGCACTTTGGTGTCTACTGGATTCAGCGAAACTGCCTGCACCTGCACCAATAATTCGCGGCCTTGGGGTGTGGGGACGGGCAATTCCACATCCAACAAACTATTGGGATGATTGATAGGCAGGTACTCGAGCAGACCGACAGCTTTCATGGTTTGGGGTAGATTTTGGGGTGAGTTCATGGTCAGGCAAGTATGCGTTATAGTAGCGTTATGAACAAGTACGCACAAATTGAGTATATAGACACTAAATTGATACCCATATGTCCAGTAAAGCAAAAAGGGGACTTATGACTCGAGATCAAGACTTCGTATACGGCACAACAGGTTGCACTGTAGAACTAACCGTGGGGCTGATTGGCGGGCGCTGGAAAAGTGTGGTTTTGCATCACCTGTTGGGCAAAACCATGCGTTTCAACGAGCTGAAACGGGCATTGCCTGCCGTGACCCAAAGGATGCTGACCTTGCAACTTCGGGAACTCGAGGGGGCGGGACTGCTGCACCGTCAGGTCTACGCCGAGGTTCCGCCCAAAGTGGAATATCGCCTCACCGAACTGGGCCAAAGCCTCGAGCCACTGATTTTGATGATGAAACATTGGGGTGCAGACTACCGAGCGCAGATGCAAAACGCTGCCCCCTTGCCAGATGCCACACCTGCCCCCGCAAAATGATTAGAATCTGGCATGATACCCACCCTAGCTAACCTCGAGCGGGAGATTAAACCCGCATGAACGAACTTCTTTCGGCAATTTTGCCCACGGTTCCACCCATTTTGCTTGCCACTCTGGGCGAAATTTACGCCGAGCGCTCTGGAGTCGCCAACCTTGGAGTCGAAGGCATGATGGCCCTTGGCGCTTTGGCAGGCTTTGCCCTGGCCCACTCGAGCGGAAATGCTTGGCTGGGCATTTTTGCCGCCCTGCTGGTAGGTGGTTTGGCAGGAATGCTACACGCTTTTGTGGCGGTGACTTTGCGAGCCAATCAATTTGTTTCGGGCTTGGCCCTCAGCTTGTTTGGAGTAGGAACTGCTGGAATGCTGGGCAAACGCTTTGAAGGCGCAACCCTCGAGCAAGCCCTGCCCGAGTCCGCTTTTTTGGTGATCGCAGTGGTTTTGGCGGGGCTGTTGTGGTTCCATTTGTACAAAACACGCGGCGGTTTAATTTTGCGCTCGAGCGGCGAAAACCCTGCGGCAGTGGACGTTTTGGGCATCGATGTCTACCGTGTGCGCTACGGTGCGGTGATTTTTGGTGGAATGCTGGCAGGTTTGGCGGGCGCATATCTTTCGCTAGCTTCGCAGCCTTCTTGGACCGAAAATATCACGGGCGGTTTGGGCTGGATTGCGGTTGCCCTGACCATTTTTGCAGTCTGGAACCCTATTGGCGCACTTTTGGGATCACTATTTTTTGGCGTGCTGTACTACCTCGCCTTCCGTCTACAAGGAAACCCCAACATCCCCAGCGAATTTTTACGTATGGCCCCCTATCTTTTGG
The DNA here is from genome assembly GCA_025359705.1 of Deinococcales bacterium. Lineage (GTDB taxonomy): Bacteria > Deinococcota > Deinococci > Deinococcales > Deinococcaceae > JACMOA01. The sequence continues at coordinate 9,446 of JANYFS010000302.1, forward strand.
TGATCATTGCACTGGCCTTTGGCAGCCGCTCGAGAGGACGGGGAACTGCGCCAGAAGCCTTGGGGTTGGGTTACGCTCGAGGGGAGCGGTGAGGATTAGAAAACTCGAGCCAAATAATCTCTTTCTCGTCTTCTCGCTCTCTCGTTTTCTCGCCTGTTCGTCTCTTGCTAATTGCTTAACCTTTTGGCACAATACTTTGCTATAACTCGTGCAGTTTGTACGCGTTTGGAGGCACAAAATGAAAAAATGGATGCTTGCACTCTCGAGCCTGATTTTTGGGGCCGCGCTAATCGGTACAGCCACCGCTCAGGAAGCCTACAAACCTGGCGGCAAACTGAAAGCCTGCTTTATTTACGTTGGCCCCGTAGGAGACTACGGCTGGAGCAATGCCCACGATGCGGGCCGCAAAATGGCGGAAAAAGCCCTGCCTTGGCTCGAGACTAAGTTTGTGGAGGCAGTTCCCGAGGCCCAAACCCAGTCCTATATCGATAAATATGTCAAAGATGGCTGCCAAGTCATTTTCACCACTAGCTTTGAATATATGGAAGGCACCTTGGCTTCTGCTAAGAAATACCCCAATGTGATCTTTGCCCACGCCACGGGCTTTAAACGCGCCCCCAATATGGCAACCTATACCGCCGACTTCTATCAAATCTATTATTTGAATGGTTTGATGGCAGGTGCATTAAGCAAAAGTGGCAAAGTGGGTTATATCGGAGCCTTCCCGATTCCCGAACTCAAACGCCATATTTCGGCCTTTGCAATGGGGGTTCGAGCGGTTAATCCCAAGGCCACGGTTAATGTCAAATGGATCAACTCATGGTTTGACCCCACCGCCGCCAAAGCCGCCACTGAATCTTTGATTGCTGAGGGTAACGATATCTTTGGATTTACCGAAGATAGCCCCACCGTAGTGCAAGTAGCCGATAAAAAGAATCTGCCTAGTTTTAGTCACTATTCACCCATGCTCAAGTTTGCTCCTAACAATGTCGTTTCGGGGCAGTTGGTCAATTGGGACAAAATCTATATCGACTTTTTCAAGAAGATTCATAGTGGAACCTATACGGCTAGCAATCTGCAAAATGTGGATTATTGGTGGCTGCTCGGTCAAAAAGCGGTGCAAATGGGTGCGGACGCTTCCACTGCCATCAATCCCAAGTTTAAAAGCCAGCTCGAGGCGGTTAAGGTTAAGACCCCCGATGCAGGAACCTTGAGTGTGTATGCTTTGGTCAACAAGCGTTTGGCGCAAATGAGCATGGCAAAACCCAAATTTGATCCCTTTACAGGGCCAATCAAAGACCGCAATGGCATTGTGCGGGTTCCCGCTGGCAGCACCTCGAGCGTGGGCGACCTCTCGAGTATGCAATGGGCCGCCGAGGGTATTGTGGGCGACTGGGCTGACGAGCCTAAAAACTGATTTTAAAGTAGTGATTCGTTATTCGTTTAGGGAATAGTTACAGTTAGCGCGATTCATCTATAATTTCACCGGCATTTCACAGACAAGTGCTTAAAAAGAAGAGCCTCGAGCAATCGGGGTTCTTTTTTTTGCCCCAAACTAGGCCATTTGGCGCACCCCTCGAGCGACCCTGTTCTGTTAAGGTGAATCATGCAACCCAGACCCCCGATTGTTTCAGGAGAAAAGATCTATCTGGCCCGTCATTTACTTGAGGATGCTACCGTTGCCGCACCCTTTTTCAGCAACCTCGAGCTGACTACTTTGCTGCGCGGTTATGGGATCACTTTTTCGCTCGAGGATGAAAAACAGGCGTTCGAGCGAATTAGTAAAAACCTCGAGGGGGAGTTGCATTTTGCCGTTCTCAACCCCCTGCATACCTTGGTGGGTGGGGTTTCATTGTTTCAAATCGACCACCGCAAGCAGACTGCCACTTTGGGGGTTGCCATCTACGATTCACAACACTGGAGCAAGGGCTACGGCTCCGAAGCGGTTAAATTGATGGTGCAGTACGGCATGATTCACCTGAATTTGTACAATATTATGCTCACGGTATTCAGTTTCAACCCGCGAGCCATTCGCGCATATCGCAAAGTAGGTTTTCGGGAAATTGGGCGGCGTAGGGAGTGTATTCCTTTGGGCCTCGAGCGCCATGATGAGGTATTTATGGACATCACCCGCAAAGATGTGGACATGGATATAGGCGTGAATGTGGACTTATCAGCAATAAAAAACCAAGCCAAGGATTAAGGTATAAAGCCGACAGAGATACCATGTCTCCCCATGTCTCTTATTTTCCCTCGAGGCTACCATGCAACCCACTTTAGAAAAACCGATCAACACGCCCACTCGAGCGGAGGTTCACCAGCCGAGCCTATGGAGCATCACCCTCAGCCATGCCACGGTGGATTTGCAAACGGGCGCTTTACCGATCATGCTGCCCGCCTTACTCACCTCGCTCAGCATCAATTATTCGCTTGCCACGGGCATTATTTTTGCCAATCAGATCATCATTGCCATTGCTCAACCGCTGTTTGGAATTTTGGGTGACAAACGCTCTTTTAAACTTTTGGTTCCACTGGGCTGCGCCCTGACTGCGGCGGGCATGGCCTTGGTGTTGTGGATGCCCAGCTATCCACTGGTCATTTTGGCAGTGCTGATCAGTGGTTTGGGGTCGGCGGCCTTCCACCCCGAAGCGCTCTCGAGGGTGCGGGCCATCAGTGGTGATAAACCCACCACAGGTACTTCGGTATTTTTTGCAGGGGGCAACATTGGCTTCGGTCTGGCCCCACTTTTAACCGCCTTTCTGAGCGGTTTAGGCAAACCCTTTTTGCTGGTGCTGGCCTTGCCTACAGTGCTGGGTTTGGGGTTGTTGGCCTCACAATGGAAAACCATTGTTTCGGGAACCTCGAGCGCCAAAAAAGCAGGCTCGAGCGGGGGGAAAATTCTGTGGGGTTTTGTGGCCTTTTTGGGTCTGCTGATCACCCTGCGCGGCACAGTTTTGGGCGGCCTAACCACTTTTATTCCACTGTATTTTCATGAAAACGGACAACTTTCCAAAACCGCCGCCGCCACCCTAGTCACCATTGCTTCGCTGGCTGGAATTGCTGGCACTTTGCTGGGCGCAAGCATCGCCAACCGCATTGGGCGCAAAGCCATGATGCTGATTAGCGCCCTTATTGTGATGCTGGCAATGCTGGGATTTCTGCACACCAGTGGCCTAGTCCAAATGATTTTGATCGGCCTGGTCGGACTTTGCTCGAGCGCAGCTTGGCCCACCATCGTGATTATGATTCAAGAATCCATGCCAGGTTATGTCGGTCTGGCCTCGGGCCTTTCGCTGGGAACGGTTTACGCCGCCACAGGAATTGGGGTAGCCCTACTGGGCATTCTTGCCGATCACGTCGGCTTGGCTTCCACCCTCGAGCTGGTTACTTTTTTACCCATTGGGATTGTAGCGTTGACAGCTTTATTACCTAACTCGAGGAAAGTTTAGTTTATTTGGTGTTTGTGTTTTTTATGTGTTAAAGATTGGGTGGCTCGAGTAGGTTACTTTAAAATATTTCTCGTATCGTACTGGGCGGGTTTCAAACCCGCCCCTACATTTTCTTTCTAATTCATCTGAATCCGTATTACTCGCTTACGCTCAAATCTCGCACTCCCGCCCTCTCGCCCTCAATCTTTCCCCCTCTTGACCTTTTCTCACTCAACCCCTACAGTTAGGGCAACAAACCAATTTTGGTTTAATACTTCTTCACCCTTGCGAGCCAACAGCCCCCTCGAGACGAGACGGCTCTCCAACAACGGCTGTAATCATTGCTTAAACCCCACAATTTAATCCCGATTCGCGCCCCACCTTTTGGGTGGCGTTTCACAAACCATACCCGCGATCTTTAGCGCTTGACCAAAGCGAATTATAGCTCAAGTCTATAGGCCATTTTTTAGCCTGTAGATTATAAGCCATTGACGCTCTCTCGAGTTTTCTGTCTACTCGCCAACAAACAAGACAGCTTTCAACATGTTTAAATGTCAAGTCTGTGGCACTACTGTTGCCGCTAAAACACCAGCAATTCGAATTACCCTCGAGCTTCGTGAAAAGATTTATCCCTCACGCAAACATATCCATCCCAACACTTCGCAAGATTCCCAACGATCTACACTCAAAGCGCGTAAAGAGTGGCGGGATGATCCAGGTGGGTGGGGTTACGAAATTGTGCGCGAAGCCTTAGTTTGTGCAGAATGTGCGGCAAAACATCATCCGCTCGAGGGAAAGTCTATCTATCACAAAGCAGTTTGAATAAAATTTGACTAAAAAAAGAAAGTTCCACCCTCGAGCGGAACCTTCTTTTAGCACTCGAGCCAAAACATTACTCGAGGAACAGGGCTTCTACAAATTCTTTGGCATCAAAAGGTTGCAGGTCGTCATAACCTTCACCCACTCCAATAAACTTGAGCGGCAAACCCAATTCACGCACAATCGGAACCACAATTCCACCTTTGGATGTACCGTCTAGCTTGGTGACAATCACACCCGTTAGGCCAATGGTTTCGTGGAATTTTTTGGCCTGCAACAGTCCATTTTGGCCCGTGACCGCATCCAAAACCAACCAAACTTCGGCAGGTTCACCTGGGTCAGCTTTATCTACCACCCGTTTAACTTTTTTCAGCTCTTCCATCAAGTTGTGTTTGTTGTGCAAACGGCCTGCGGTATCGATCAATAGCAAATCGGTATTGCGAGATTTACGAGCGGTTGCCGCGTCAAAGGCCACCGCTGCGGGGTCGCCGCCTGGCACCCCCTGAATCACCTCGATGCTCAGACGGTCTCCCCACACCTCGAGCTGGGTTCCAGCAGCGGCGCGGAAGGTGTCGCCTGCGGCAAACATCACCGACAAACCCTTTTGCTGGTAGTAGCGGCCCAGTTTGGCAATGGTGGTGGTCTTGCCCACTCCATTGACCCCGATCATCATCACCACGCGGCCTTTGGGCATCACCGAGCCGCGCTTGGCATCGGGAGTGAAACCCATTTTGCGGAATTCGGCACGGCGAGCATCTGGCTCGAGCTGTAAGGTCAGGGCCTCGATCAAGGCATCTTTGAGGTTTTTGTGTTCACTCCTGCGAATATCCTCGAGTATTTCTTCGGTGGCAACACGGCCCACATCCGCACCAATCAGGGCATATTCCAAATCCTCGAGGGTGTGAATCCGCTGCGGTTGCAACACATCCACCAATTCCACACCCAGCGGCCCCACCGCTTGGTTTAATGCTTTTCGAGTCTTGCTCAAACCTTCTTTCAAGCGATCTAACCAGCTCATGAAATCTCCTTCGGATATGTGTTCGCGTTCATTGTTGGCCTATTCTAGTGGTTATCGTGATGGGTTTTTGGTTTTTGGGATGTTTTTGAAGATGCCCACACCCGCTCGAGCCGTACCCTAAAATAAAAAAGCACAAAAAAAGAGTCAGGCTCGAGTCCTGACTCTTTTAAAATGTGTGGAAAGATGTCTGGAAAAGTGTTTAGAAGTTGGCGGTCACGGTGACGCTTTTTCCGCCACTCACAGTCACATTGATCACGTAATCGGCGTAGCCACGCGCTTTAACTGTAATTTTATAGCTGCCCGCTGCCAGATCCGAAACCGTAATCGAACCACGTCCCGCCCGACGATCCGCCACAAAGACTTCGGCGTTGGGAATGTTGGTGGTGATCACCACGCTGCCCATTGCGTTGGAGGCTTGACCACCCGTGTTGGGGTTACTGGGCGCATTCCCCGTGCGACTGACCACGTTGTAAAGTGCGGTATCGCTGTACCACTCTTCACTAGGAATGGGGTTGACCACAATCGACAGGGCTTGGGCCAGATTATTTTGACCCGAAACCTGTACATCGGCAAATTGAGCTTGGTTGTTCTTGAAACGAGCAATATCATTCAAGTTAAGCTGATTTTTGCTGACCACTGCCAACACTTTATTGATGCCGTAACCCCCATCGTCACCGACGGTATAGAAAAACTTGGCTCCATTGGCAGGAAAAGACTTGGTTTCGTTGGCCCGCATAAAGCTGGCTCCACCTTGCAAACGGTTGGGCAAAATCATGTCAATTTTGCCAGCGGGATCGACATTAAACAGGTAAATATAAGCATCTTCATTGACCTTGGCATACAAGCGAATTCGCTCGCCCACGCGGTAGTCGGGAGTGGAGTTGCCCCCAGTGTCGCGGTCAGTCCACACCTTGACGGTCAGACCGTCGTCGATGGGGTTGACGATAATACTTTGAGCGCTAATCAAGGGTGCGGCAAAAGCGGAACCCAAGGCAACGCTGGTCAAGAGGGCGAGGGCTTTCAAGCTCGTTGCGGGGAAGTTCAAGTTCGTTTTCATAAACCTAGCCTAACAGCTCCCACCTTATGAAAGCTCGAGTTTGTCTTCAGAGTCACTTTAAGTAAAATCAGCTTGTGATCAGTCTCATGAGGAGCTTAGCGTTCTAAAAAGTCTAGGGAAAGTTTTGGTAAAGGTTGGGGAAAGGTTGGGGAAAGGTTATCAGTGCAGACACGAGCGCTCGAGACCCGATATGATGGAAGGAATCATGATCACATTGAGCATTTGGGCAAGCCTAGGAACCACCACCATGAATACCCCTCGAGCGAAATCCAGCCAAGCACACCCCTCGAGGATTCTACCAAGGATTCTACCAAGGATTCTGTTAAAGGATCTGCTATGAAACTGGTTATTGCCACCACCAACGAAGGCAAAATTGCCGAAATCAGTTCCGGTCTAGCGGGTTTGGGCTGGGAATTTGTTGATCTACGCAATATCCGTGTGACTTTGCCTCCCGAAAATGCTGCCTCCTACGAAGAAAATGCCGCACTCAAAGCCTGCTTCGTGGCGGCCCAAACCCGTATGCCCGCCCTTGCGGACGACTCTGGACTCGAGGTCATGGCCTTACTCGGTGCGCCAGGCATCTACAGCGCACGTTTTGGCAATAAAGACAACGACCTCGAGCGCAACATCCACCTGCTCGAGAAAATGCGCGGTGTCACCGATAGACGGGCCAAATTTATTACCGCTTTGGTTTTGGCCTACCCAGACGGCTTCCTCGAGGTCTACCGTGGCGAAGTGGAAGGTCAAATTTTGCTCGGCCCACGCGGTTCGGAAGGTTTCGGCTACGACCCACTGTTCATGCCAGACGGTCTAAACCATACTTTTGGCGAATTGCCGCTCAAAGACAAACAGAGTATCTCCCACCGAGGCCGCGCCCTTCAAGCGCTGCGAATGGCCCACAAAAACGGCCCACCCTCGAGACAGACCATCAAAGTCTCCTGAACGCGCCCATCCCAAAAATAACTTCCAAAAATAACTCCCAAAAATAAGAAACAGGCTCGAGATTGTATCGCTCGGGCCTGTTTCTTATCACATTCAGAACAACCTAAACCGTTGCCCCTTCACGCTGTTCCACCCGCTCGAGCCGACCATCCCGCAAATACAGGCGCACATCGGCCCTTGCTGCCACTTCCGCATCGTGGGTAATCAAAATCACCGTGCGACCCTCGCGGGCGGGGCCAAGCAACAGCTCGAGGATGCCCGCGCCCGTTTTGCTGTCCAGGTTGCCTGTGGGTTCGTCTGCCAAAATCAGGTTGGCATTGGTCACCAGTGCGCGGCAAATCGCCACCCGTTGCTGCTCGCCGCCCGACAACTGGCTAGGGAAATGTCCCGTGCGCCGCTCGAGACCTACACTTGCCAGCATCGCCCTCGAGCGCTCGAGCCGTTCCTTTACCGGGATTCCCAGCAAGGTCAGCGGGAATTCCACGTTTTCTTGGGCCGATAAAATGCTCATCAGGTTGTAGTTTTGAAAGACAAAACCAAAATTCTCCAGGCGATACCGCGCCTTATCCCCCTCGAGCAGTTGGGTGAGGTTGGTAGTTTGTTGAGGGGTTTGGTGAATCACCTGGCCCGCTGTAGGCTTATCAAAACCCGCCAGCAGGTTCAACAAAGTGGATTTCCCCGATCCAGACGGCCCCACAATTGCCGTCACTTGCCCAGGGCTAAAGGTATGCGAAAACGGCTCGAGGGCTGTGACCATGCTTTCGCCACTAGGATAAATTTTACTGATGCCTTCGGCCTTCAGCATCAGTTTCTCCCGAGCGCATCGGTGATGGCAATGCGGCCCGCGTTGCGAGCAGGCAACAATCCCGCCAGCAAGCCCAAAATCAGCGAAATCAGTAGCGCAAATCCAATTAAGCGTCCCGTTAGTGCTGCCGCATTGATACTGGCAAGGTTTTGGGTATACCAATTGACGATCAAAATACCGCCGTACCCCAAAATTACCCCGCCAATCCCGCCCAATACAGATAAAATCAGACTCTCGAGCAGTACCAAATTCCGCACAAAACTGGGCTTGGCTCCAATGGCCCGCATGGTTCCAAACTCTCGAGTGCGCTCGAAAACCCCCATCATCACGGTATTGGCAACTGCTAGGCCACCCACAATCAAAGAAATCAGCGAAATCCCAAAACGAATTGCGTCCGAGACCGAAACCGCGCGGTCAAGAATTTTGAGGAAATCGGACTGGGTTTGGGCTTCCACATCAAAATCCTTTTTTACCCGCTCGGCAACGGCTTTGGCAGATCCTGGATCATCGAGCTTGATGGCGACCACCGAAACTTTGCCCTCGAGTCCTTGGGCTTTTTGCATGGTGGTTAAGGGAACCAAAATAAAAGAATCGCTAAATCCACCCGATTCTTTTAAAATACCAATCACTTTAAAGAAATTACGGCGATTATAGCGCACATCGCTACCCAACTTAAAATTACCATTTTTAGCCGCTTTAGAACCCACTACCGCTACCAATTTACCCTCGTCAGCCGCATTCATCGCCCGACCCTGAGCAATTTCGGCATTGGGAATAATATCCGCAGTGCCTTGTTTGGCAGGGTAGGTATAAAACAGATAACTTTGGGCAGGATCAAAGCCACCGCTCCGCACCGCGTAAACCACAGGAGTCACACTTTTAAAACCGTATTCTTTACTTTTGGCCTCGAGCTGAACTGCCAAAGACTGCGGTACATTGGCAATGGGCGGGCCACTTTGATTGATCCCATTGATCGAAACCTGAAGATCTGGCCCCACCGCGCCCAATTCGTCGCGGAACACCTTGCGAATCCCCTCCCCCAGAGACAGAAAAATGACCATGCTGGCTACCGCAACCACGATACCCAGCACCGTTAGGGTGGTTCTCACCGCCCGCCTTGTCAAACCCCGAAACGCCAAACGTACCAAGTCAGCAGATTGCACTTGCTCATTCTAGGCGCAAGGGGCTTGCCAAATGTCCTATTTTGCTACGCTCGAGATTTTTGCTCGAGATATTTGCTCGAGAATCCTAATTCACCGTCGTGCTGGTTTTACCACCTTATCGACTCGCTTGTTGGGCAATTCCACAAAGAAAATACTGCCCCCACCCGAACGAACTTGGTAGCCAATAACCCCGCCGTGCCGCTCTACAATGGCTCTCGAGAAGGCCAAGCCCAGACCCAAACCCCCTTGCGCCCGTGTATCCGAGTTGTCCTCTTGGCTAAAACGCTCAAAAATCCGTGCGGCAAAGGCTTCAGAGATTCCAGGGCCGCAGTCCCACACCTCGAGTCGAATGGAGGAGGTTAGCTCGAGCAGGTGCATTTCCACCGACTCGCCCTGCGGCGAAAATTTAATGGCGTTGCTGAGTAAATGCATTCCGACTTGAGATAAGCGCTCATCGTCACCGATGATAAAAAGATCTTGCTGAGGTTTAAAGAAACGTATCCTACATCCGACACGTTGGGCCATTTCGCCAAGCTCCACCATCGCTCGCTCGAGCGCGGCAGTAAAGTTAAAGCTATTATTTTGTAAACGCATCTCCCCAGAAGCCAATTTATCGATGTCAATAATGTCCGAAAGTCGCCTAGAGAGTCTTTCGGTATTGTTAAACGCAATCTCGATTAGATTTTGAGTCGCTTGACCCAAATCACCCATCACTCCACCCGCTAGTAAACCTAAAGCACCTTTTAATGAAGTGAGTGGGGTACGTAGTTCGTGGCTGAGGGTGGTAATCAACTCGTTCTTGAGTCGGTCTATTTCTTTACGCTCCGAAACATCTCGGGTCACGGATACCGAACCCAGAGATTTTCCGTGATCATCCATAATACGGTCAATCCTCGAGTGTACTAATAGTTCCACATTATCTTTGGTACGTAGCTGCAAATCTCCGTCCCAAGTTCCAGATTTATAAACACCACTGTAAATTTGAGTTATCTGGTCATCTGAGATCATTTTAGAACTCTGATTGCTTAGTTCTTCAGTGCTGTAACCAAATAACTGTAAAGCAGCAGAATTACTATAAATCACATTTAATTGGGTATCCAGCATGGTAATCGCATCGCTCGAGGATTCTACTGCACGTTCGATCATTTTCAAGCGGCGCTCCTTGATTTTACGCTCAGTAATATCTTGTATGGTTCCTTCATAGTAAAGCGCCTTACCAGATGCATCGTATACAATTTGAGCATTTTCCAGTACCCACATGGGTTTCCAATTTTTCAACCGGTACATCTCGGACTCGAAATTCTCCACACTGCCATTGCTAATCAAAAGTTTTTTAAACTCTTCATACCGACCTAGTTTGACATAAAAATCTCGAGGTTCTAACTCAAGGTCTGCCATAAATGCTTCGGGAGTACCATATCCCATCATACGGGCCATAGCAGGGTTTACTTTGATTAATTTTCCATCCATACTCGAGCGAAAAATCCCTTCCGAAGAATAATTAAAAAGTGTTTGATAATCGAGCAAGGCTTTAACACGTTGTTCTTCGGCATTTTTGAGTTCGGTAGTGTTCATACTGTAGCCTACAATAAATTGTAGATCTCCATTACTTTTAAAGACAGGGTTGGCAAAGCGTTGACGGTAGCGGGTTCCTGCGGGTTGGTTAAAAGTCTCTTGCCATTGTTCCATTTTACGGTTTTGCGTGGCAGCTTGGAAATATTCACGACGCTTATCGATCAATGGTAAATCACCACCGTATGCTTCAAAATAATCGTAGTCATTTTTACCCATCATCCAAGACCGAATTTCGCTCGAGCGCATACCTTTAGGGTTCAGGTAAACATAGTTGTAGTTATGATCAATTACCGCAATTTCGGCTGGAATATTATCCAAAATGGATTCATAGAAATTGCGTTGCTGTTCGAGCATTTCGGCTTGGCATCTCAGTGCACCAATATTCTGTACCACATAGATCAAACGTACCAATTCACCACCGACATCGCGGACAGGCGTAATATTACACGAAATTTCAACATGCCGATGATCTTTAGCGTAGCATACTGCCAATAAATTGGATATCGTTTCATCTTCTAAAATTGCCTTATCATAAGCAACATAGTCAAAATTAGGCATTTCGATGATTGATCGTAAATTTTTACCAATTACTTCGATTTCGGTATAGCCAAATAAGCGCTGTGCTTCTTGGTTCCAGCTTTGCACACAGCGGTCTGCCCCGGCGGTGATAATTGCAATTGGTGCCAAGTCAAACATCTGCTCGAGGTGTTGAATTTCTTCATCCGCCAGCAGTTCGCTACATAGTGCTGCACAATCCTCGAGTTGAACCATCTGTCCTTGATCAAAGTGCGGCTCTTGATCAAAGCTAAACTTAAGTAAGCCACGCTCGTTGTATTGTGAATCTTGTAAACCAAGCTCCATAGTGTGACTGGTTTCTTTTTGTTCACCCCAAGAAACCAGTGTTTGTCCATCAATTTGAATTTGAATGGCGCTTGCCTTACTATAACGGGCTACCATGCCCAATACTCGTTCGAGCTGAAGCTTTTTGTGTTCAAAGATTTTAAGGGACTCTTTGTTGATTAGCATTGTGGTCAATCACCTGATCTTTGGGTATACTCTGTGGCGTATTTTTGAGGTAGATTTTTTGGATGTCTATCATCCATCGCCGGTGTGATTTATTTAGATGATTTATTTAGAAACTTTTAATAGAATATAAAGAGTAATTTATCAAATTAATGTAAGATGAACCTTCCCTCATATAAAACTTTTTTAGTATAGCTGAGAAGAAGTCACAAAGATCTTACAGATAAATCTTACAGATAAGCTGTTCAGTTTCACCATAGACCCTTCAGAGGAGGCGAATAAGAATGCATATAATGCAGTATTATACAATATGCGTCTCGAGCGTACCAATCCCAGACACTGTAACCTGCACCAAATCTCCCCGCTCGAGCTTACCCACCCCTGCGGGGGTACCGGTCAGCACCACATCACCAGGCTCGAGGGTCATAAAGCTGCTGATATAGGCCACAATCTGCGGCACATTAAAAATCATCAGGGTAGTGGAAGCCGCTTGGCGCACGGTTCCATTGACCTTAGTTTGCACCTGCGCGGTCAGCGGATCAAGATTCGTCTCGAGCCAAGGGCCAAGCGGACAGAAGTCGTCGGCGCTTTTGCCGCGCGTCCACTGCAAATCGGCTTTTTGCTTGTCTCTGGCGGTTAAATCCAGCGCACAGGTGTAGCCAAAAATATGCTCGAGGGCCTGCTTTTCGTCAATATTCTTGGCCCGTTTGCCCATAACCAAAGCCAATTCGCCCTCAAAGTGCAGCTCTGTAGTCCAAGTGGGGTGGGCCACACTCGAGCCTGGGTTTGCCAAGGTGTTGGGTGCTTTCAGAAAAAGCCCTGGTTCTTTGGGCAAGGTATCGTCGATCAAATTGCCCATTTCTTTGATATGATCCAAGTAATTGCGGCCCACACACACAATTTTGCTAGGTTCGGCAGGTGCAAGCAGGGTGGCTTGCTCGAGCGCTACGGTCTGCCCTGTGCGCGGCAGTTGCAGACCCTCCAAAAGATGCAGGGTTTCCCCCTCGAGTTCGGCCCAATGGTTTTGGTTGGCAAAGTGGATACGGGCAATCTTCATTTCATGAATTATAGGCTTGGCATAATGCTTGATTATGGGTAAGTCTATCCTACGCTACAGTTCTCGGGCATTATGTTGTATTTTTGTGTAGTTTGTCATACGGTATGTTTTAATCCCTGACATTGTTACCGATTACATGACAATTTGGGTCATGGGTGGATTAGGAAAGAGTGTGGGAAAGATTTGGAAAATCATGAATTTTTATAAAAAATCCAAGGCCGTTGTGGAATCTTAAAAAACTACCCCCACTCGAGCGGACACTCGAGGGGACACTCGAGCCTTTCCCACACTTTAGCTACCGCAAAACCTTCTCAAAACCTTATGATGTCCCCATGTCAAGTGGTTCCACATCCAGTGGTTTTATTCGCGCAGACGAAGTTTTGTCTGAAAAAATGAATGCTCGAGCGCTCGAGCTAGAAATTCAATACGGCAACGGAAGCCTGTTCAGTTTGCTTTC
>JANYFS010000339.1 GCA_025359705.1 Deinococcales bacterium
AGCGAGCGCCCCTACAAACGGGCTTGGACCTCCGAAGAAGCCCTTAGTGAAATCCGCCGTCAAGCAGGATTCCAATTTGATCCCGAATTGGTTGAACTCTTCCTCGAGTGCAATACCCAGCACGCCGCGTCTGCCGATTAGAGGTTTTGCTCGAGTTGGCCCTCATCTGTGTATCTGAATTGAGCAAGATGGCGATATTCTGGGAAAACAAAAATAGGAGCAAAACAAAAATCCCACAATTCTCCATTTTCAGAAAATGTCCATCTAATATTAGGATCAATTTGAATTGCTTGCTCGAGACACTGAGCTGCACAGTCTAAAAAATCACGATCTACTAACATTCCCGAGAGATCCCACTCATCCCATTTTCCCAATGGAAAACCTTCCCATATTCGGTAGGGGCATTGACCATCAGGGATAGCCACATCAAGATATATTCCCGCTTTAGTTATCAAAAAATCTGCGCCATACATATATTGCGGGAATTTTTCATATAATTTGATCAATTCTAAAGCAAATATTCTATCCCATTCTAAACCATACTCCACAACATGTATAACGTACAAACACTTTCTATTCAGATATATCGAATCGGCTAATTCCCAAGCGTAACTACGAAATATTCCATCTAAAAATTCTCGATTCACCTGATTCGGGAATTTTTCGACCTGCACAGCTATAGCATAAAATCCTTTCTCAGACTCCCGCGACCAATTGTACCCTCGAGTCAACCACTCGAGTTCTTCGGCGTTTAAATCATCCAGAACTCTGCCCTCGAGTAAGATTTCTGCAATTTTTTTGCCTTCCTCAGCAGAATACATTTTCGATTGTTCATAGATTTGTTTTACTTGCTCGAGTGGGGTCATATTCACCACAACAATAGCACAATCCCCCTCGAGGCTGAAATGCTTACGCTCGAGGGGATTGTATTTACTACATTTTTGGGTATTTTTTGGATGCCGCAATTGGCTTTTGCTTTAGCGTGATTGGGCAGGTTTGAAACCCGCGTGCTTCGCATAATTGCCTAAGTTATATGCCAACAGTATTTTACCTTTTACGAATAACGCTTTACAACTAAACCAAACCAAACGAAACATACTTCAGGGTCAAATATTCCTCGAGACCCCAGCGTCCACCTTCACTGCCCATGCCGCTGGCTTTGACCCCTCCAAAGGGGGCCTGGGGGGATAGGGCAAAGGGGCCGCCATCGTTGACCCCCACAATGCCGTACTCGAGGGCTTCCGAGACCCTGAAGGCACGGCTGAGGTCTCGAGTGAACAGGTAGGCGGCTAGGCCAAAGGGAGTGTCGTTGGCTGCGTCAATTACCGCTTGTTCGTCGTCGAAGGAGATGATCGGGGCTACGGGGCCGAAGGTTTCTTCGGTAAGGATTCGCATTCCTGCTTTGACGTTACCCAAAACAGTGGGTTGGTGAAAAAGCCCCTCGAGTGCGTTTCCGCCTGTCAAAATTGTCGCACCCTTCTCGAGCGCGTCCGCGACCTGTGCTCGCACCTTCTCGAGTCCTGCGGCTTCCACCAAGGGGCCGACCTGGGTAGTGGCGCTCGAGGCATCCCCCACGTTCAGGGCGGCGGCTTGAGCAGCCAGACGGCTCGAGAATTCTTCGACTACGCTGCTATGCACATAAAAACGGTTGGCAGTGATGCAGGTTTGCCCACAGTTGCGCCATTTGGCAATGCCCGCTTGAGTCACCGCGTTGTCCAAATCGGCGTCGCCAAATACGATAAAAGGCGCGTGACCCCCTAGCTCGAGGGAGACCCGCTTGAGGGTTTTGGCGGACTGCCCATACAAAATGCGGCCCACTTCGGTACTGCCAGTGAAGGTCAATTTGCGAACCCGTTCGTCGGCAAAGAAGGGCGCGGAGAAGGCCACAGGATCAAAGGTGGGCAGCACTTGAAAAGTTCCAGCGGGGCCACCTGCTTCTTGCCAGAGGTGCGCGGCAAACAAGGCGGTCAGGGGGCTGAGTTCGGCGGGTTTGTTGATGACCACGCAGCCCGCCGCCAGTGCGGGGGCCACTTTACGGGTGATCATGGCAAGGGGGAAGTTCCAAGGTGTGACCGCGTACACCACGCCGACAGGCTGGGTGCGAGCCATACCGCGCTTATGGGCAAAACTGGGAGCGATCAGATCGTCGGTGTGGTGTTTGATCGCCTCGGCGTAAAATTCCACAAAGCCCGCGCCATACAGCACTTCGCCGCAGGCTTCGGTGACGGGTTTTCCCATCTCGAGGGCCATGAGTGCGCCCAATTCGCTTTGGTGCGCGATTAAAAGATCGAACCAGCGGCGTAGGATTTTGGAACGCTCTACGGCGGTGGTTTTGCGCCAAGAAGCAAACGCCTCGAGCGCAGTTTCGATGGCCTGCTGGCCCATTTCGGGGGTGCAGTCCGAGACTTCGGCAATGGCTTTGCCCGTGCTGGGGCTATACACCGTGAAGGTATTGGGGGCTTTGACCCAACCGCTCGAGGTGAAGGCTTCGGTGAAGAGTTTGGGATGGGTGGCAGTTGCGGTCATGGGTGGCTCCTTTTGGGTGCTGTGCGTTTAAGATATGGTGATTTGTTGTTCGTTGTTCGTTGTTCGTTGTTCGTTGTTCGTTGTTTGTTGTTTGTTAAAAATTTAATGGTTCGTTACTCGTTAAAGATTTGGTGGCTCGAGGGGAGTCTCGGTTCGGCGTTTTTATCCTCCTGTTTCACACGGGTGAAATAAAGATAATTAGCTCGAGGGGGTTACACATAAAGAATTTTCCGTACTGAGCGCAATATATTGCACCCCTACATTAAAGATTAAAAGCTTTTTCTTACTCTCTTACCCTCTTACCCTCTTACCCTCGAGCGCAGCGACTCGCCCTCAATCCCACCCACCCACGTACCCAAAACCCGAATCTTATCCAACTCGAGGGGTGGTACTTCAAAAGGGTTTCGCTCGAGGAGTACCAGATCGGCCCAATATCCAGGCTCGAGGCGGCCTCGGTTGCTTTCGTCACCTTGAGCGGCGGCAGCAACTTCAGTATAGGCGCGAAGGGCATAGCCCAAAGTGACTTGGTGTGCAGTGGAAAAGCCGTAATGAACGGCATTTACAGCGGTTTGGATCCCTGAAAGGGGATTGAGGTTTTTGACCACAGGGCCATCTGTGGAAAAGGCCATATTCAGACCCGCTGCGGCAAAACTGCCCAGGGCATAGCAGCGCTCGAGGGACTTTTGCGACAGGTAGCGCTTGAAATTGTGGCCCAGTTCTTGCAAAAAAATGGGCTGAGGAACCACAAAAAGATTCATAGCTTTGGCTTGCTCGAGTTGTTGCGGGGTTGCCAAACCAAAATGCTCGATGCGGTGGCGCAACTCTGGGTATGACTCGAGGGGATGTTCTTGGTACAGGCGTTGGTAGATGTTTAAAACTTGCTCGAGGGCCACATCACCAATGGCGTGGGTTCCAATCCGAAAACCTGCTTGGTGTGCCTCGAGCATGAGTTGGTAAAGTTCTTCGGTTTCAAAGCGCAGGATTCCTGTGCTAGGCGGCTCGAGATTAAGGTACGGTTCGGACACGGCGGCAGTAGCCCCCGAAAGTCCGCCATCGGCAAAGAATTTAACGCTGTCGCAACGCAAAAAGTCGCTGACATATTTTTCGGGCAGCGGGAAGGTTTGGTCTCCCCCATCAGGCCTGCGGATGTACAGCACATTCACCCGAATGGGCAATTGCCCGCCTGCCTCGAGCGCACGGTAGGCCGCCAGCAAGGGCGGATCGACTGCGGGATCGGTGGCGCTGGTGATGCCCAGACTTCGCAGGTAGTGGCAACCCGCCAAAATCCAGCGCTCGTAATCGGCTTGGGTGAATTCGGGAATGGCCCGCAATACCAAACCGTAAGCAGTCTCCAGCAACAACCCCTCCTCGAGCCGAATTGCCCCGCCCGCTGGGGCTTGGTTGGGGTCAACAATGCCCGCCCGCTCGAGGGCCAAAGAATTCACAACGTGAATATGGGCGCAGGTGCGGGTCAGCAAAATGGGATGCTCCCTCGAGAGTGTATCCAAAGCCGCTCGAGTGGGATTCACGCCCAATTTGGCCTCGTTCCAGCCCCGCCCCAGCAGCCAAGTTCCCACTGGCAACGTCTCGAGGCGTTCTTTCACCAAGCCGTACACCTGCTCGAGCGTGTCACAATCACGCAAATCCAGCGAAGTGGTACGCAGCTGCCCCACTTTCCAAATATGCACATGGGCATCGTTGAAACCAGGCAAAACACACGCCCCATTCAGCTCGAGGGTGCGAGTTTGCGGCCCTACCAAATGATAAAGATCCGTGCCCAGCTCGAGGATTTTGCCATTTTGGATGGCGATGGAAGTGATACTTGGCTCGAGGGGAAGAGTTAGATGAGTTAGGAGGGTATCGGCGTACATGACTTCCTTACCCTCTCCAGATCATAAAAATCCCAAAATTTCCACAACTCGCGTCATCGAGGTAGTCGGGAATAATGCCGTATGGGGCATAGCCGCGCTTGAGCAAAACCGAAACCACAGGGTCACGGCATTCCCCCCTTACCACCGACAACAGGTAATGCTCGATGCTGAGCTGATCTTGCACCGCGCCGTAACCCTTGGGCATCGCCCCCACCACATGCCCCTTCAGCTCGAGCCGACGAATCAGGGCGTGGCGGGCTTGGTACAGCAGGCTCGAGAGGCGCATTCCTCGGTAGTCGGGATGCACCCCGATGTCTGCGCCATACAACCAAGAACCCTGCGGCTGGTGGGTACTGAAGGTGTTATGGCCCACCGCCTCGAGGTAGGGGTGTTGATAGTGGGCAAAGTCCACTTCACAGCGCAGATCGCTGGAGCAGGCCACCACTTCGCCGTTTTCTTGATCCAACACCGCCAATTGACCCTCGGGGAAGGTTTTGATTTGGGCGCGGTAATGTGCGGCCTGCATCCGCTCGAGGGGAGCCAGATCGGGGAAAGAAAGCTCCTGGATGCGCTCGAGGGCCGCCGCCATATCTGGGGTACTGTTGACCACCACAAAGCGGGAAGTGACTGAAATGCTCACACACCAACTGCCGTTTTTGCTTGCATCTCGCTGTAAATTTCACGAATGCCTGTGGCAATGATCTCGAGCGCCTCCTCGAGCATGTCTTGAGGGATGTCCAACGGGGGCAAAAAGCGCACGCAGTTGGAGTACAACCCTGCCCGCATGGTGATCACCCCACGCCGCAGGCTGCGTGCAGTCAGCTCGATCACCATCTCCACCCACGGCTCTTTGCTGATGGGATCTTTAACAAACTCGAGGGCCATCATTCCGCCAATGCCCCGCACATCGCCTAGCGCAGGGATTTCCACTTTAAGGGGTTCAAAAATCCGCCGAATGGTAGCCTCGATGCGGGCCGCACCCGCCAAAAATTCGGGCCGCTCGAGGATTTTCAGTGCCTCGAGCGCCGCAACACAGGCCAGCGGGTTGCCCCCGTAGGTGCTGCCCACCCCGCCCACGTGGGGTGCGTCCATGATTTCGGCACGGCCCGTCACCGCGCTGATTGGCATTCCCGCTCCCAAGCTCTTGGCGGAAATCACCAAATCGGGAATCACTCCGCTATGTTCGATGGCATAGAGCTTGCCTGTACGCCCCGAACCCGCTTGGATTTCGTCAGCAATCATCACCGCGCCCACTCGAGTGCAAATTTCACGGATTTTCTCGAGGAACACTTTTGGCACGGGCAAAAAACCCCCTTCCCCAATCACAGGTTCGATCACAATCGCCGCCAAAGCAGATCCGTCGATATAGGCCACTAACGCATTCTCGAGGTTTTGCACGCTCCACTCGAGGTAATCCGCCTCGGTCATGCCCTTGGGGATGCGGTACATGTTGGGCAGTGCCAAGCGGTAAAACTCGGGGGCAAAGGGGCCAAAACCCTTTTTAAATAGGCCATATTTGGAGGTCATCGCCATCGTCAGGTTGGTACGCCCGTGATATGCCCCCTCGAAGACAATCACCCCTGCCCGCCCCGTATATGAACGGGCCAGCTTGACCGCATTTTCCACCGCTTCGGAGCCGCCGTTTGCCAGCAGGGTTTTCTTGGGAAAGTCGCCTGGGGTCAGGCGGTTGAGGGTTTCGCACAGCTCGATATAGGGTTGGTAGGTTGCCACAATCGAACACATATGAATCAGCTCGGCGGCCTGTTTTTGAATGGCCTGCACCACGCTATCAGTGGTGTGGCCCACCGCCAAAACCCCAATTCCGCCAATCAAATCGATCATCACATTGCCGTCTACATCGGTGACCAAGGCTCCATGTGCCGATTGTGCTGCAATGGGCGCAACCTGCCCCAAAGCGCTCGAGACGGAACTTTGGCGGCGCAGCATCAGGGCTTGGCTTTGGGGGCCAGGAATGGCGGTTTTGAGCTGGATATAAGACGAATGATCGGACATGGTTTCTCCTCGAGGGTTGGGAAGGTGGGGGATTAGAATTAGGGCTTTGTAGATTGGGCTTTGGGTGTGGAACGGCTTTGAACTGCATCCAGTTAATCAGATTATTTCATTTGCAAAGTGAGACTTGGCATTTTAAAAGTGTTTTTAAAAGTGTGCGCTCGAGTTTGTGAAATTCACGATGAATCTTTTGTATTCTGCTTTCGCCTTTTGTCTTGTGTCTTTCGTAGGTAATTATGCGAAGCACGCGGGTTTCTTCTCTTTGATCTCGAGCTACATTTGGGCGCAGCAATCAGCGCTCCTACAGAACGGCGCTTTCTTTCTTATCCGAAAAAACCTAAACACTCGAGGTTTGAACACCTTCCAAAACATTTTCCAAAGCACCCTCGAGGGCCATCCCCACCGCCGTACCCAACCGCGTAAGGCCCAGCTCGAGATCCGCATCACTGATAGTTAGCGGAACCAACAGGCGCACCACACTGCCGTACATTCCCGCTTTGATCAGCAACAAACCCAAACCCCGCGCCGCCTCCACCACGCTCGAGGCTAGTTCGGGAGCGGGGGTTTTGCTGTGGGGGTCTTGGACGATTTCAAAGGCCAACATCGAACCCAGACCGCGCACTTCCCCGATTTGGGGGAATTGTTTTTGTAACTTTTCCAGACTCGAGCGCATTTTTTGGCCCAGAACCACACTCCGCTCGAGCAGGTTTTCTTCTTCAAAAACCTCCAGCACCGCCAAAGCCGCCGCGCAAGACAGCGGATTACCTGCAAAAGTGCCGCCCAAACCCCCCACCTGCGGCGCATCCATGATTTCGGCGCGGCCCACCACCCCCGAAAGTGGCATTCCACCTGCGATGCTTTTGGCAAAGGGGATCAAATCGGCTTCGATGCCGCTGTGTTCCACCGCAAAAAATTTACCTGTGCGCCCAATGCCGCTTTGTACTTCGTCGGCAATAAACACAATGCCGTGTTGGGTGGCAATGCGGCGCAATTCCTGCATAAACTCGAGCGGAACGGGCAAAAAGCCCCCTTCGCCCAACACAGGCTCGAGGATAATTGCCGCCACCCTCGAGGGGTCAACGGTGGTGCGAAACAGCTCTTGCAAGCTCTCGAGGGCATCTTGAGTTGTTACGCCACGGTAGGCATACGGCACAGGGGTGTGATAGACCTCGGGGGCAAAGGGGCCAAAATTCTGGGCATAGTAGCCCTTTTTCCCTGTCAGGGTCATACCCATCAGGGTTCGCCCATGAAAAGAATGGGTAAAACTGATGATGGCAGGCCGCCCCGTATAGGCTCGAGCGATTTTGATGGCGTTTTCGGTGGCTTCTACCCCTGTGGTAAAAAACAAAGTCTTTTTGGCGAAGTTTCCTGG
>JANYFS010000350.1 GCA_025359705.1 Deinococcales bacterium
AAATAAAACTGGCTCGAGCGGTAGAGGCAAACATTACTTCACCAACACCGCAATTTGCGATATCAAGGTTTTGCCTTGCTCGAGGGCTTTGACGGTCAAAATCCAGTCGCCTGCCATATCGAAACTAAAGTTATCCGCACGGTACAGCCCATCCCCAATCCGCCGCGCAACACCAAAAGCGGGTTTCATACCCGACATGCTCATATTCCCCTCGAGTTCTAAAGTGGTATCGGTCAGCGGGCTATCCACCACAAAGTCGATATTTTGACTGCCCACTTTGAAGTTGCCCACTGCATGTATTTTGATCTCTTGGGGGCCACTGGGTTTGCAGGACATCAAAAATAGGGCCGTACCGAGCAGTAAAGTGTGTTTGAGTGTGATAGAAACATGCGGATTCATGCTTACATCTTATCCGCTCGCACCACCCAAGATAGGACAAAAGCGGTAAAGCTCGAGCCTTTTTTAGCTTTTCCCTCGAGCCGCACGGTATAGGCTCCTACCGTGTTCATTTGCACACTGGCACTGGTTTTGCCCAACGCCTCGCCCTCTTTCCCAATCTCAAGCTTGGGCTGCATCACCGGTTTTGCACCCGCTTTGTAGTTTCCCGCATAGATTTTTAGGGTACACACACAGTTCTCGAGGCCGACTTTTTTGCCGCCTTTCTGGGTGACATCAAACCACAGGGTTTGCTTCATGCCCACCATCAGGTCGTCGGCGGGTTCGATGTGCATCAGGCCGCCCATTTTGCCATCGGCAGACATCACCAATTCGTGAGCCAAGGCAACAGGGGCAAGCAGGGACAACAGCAGCAGGGTGATTTTTAGGTTTATGTTCATGGCTGGATTCCTTTGGGTTCGTTTTGAGAGATTTATGGCTGGTTATTCGTGATTTGTTATTCGTGATTTGTAGAGATTGAAGACTCGAGCGCCCCGTTTTTTTCTCGCCGTCTGGCACTCGAGCGTAGCGACTTTGCTCGAGTAGCCACAATTCCAATTCCTACCAAAAGCAGCGCAAAGGTCGCGCTCGAGGGGGGATTGAAACCGAAATGTACCCCCATATAAATCGTGTGCAAAGCAGCAAATAGGGTAGCAAAGATGCCCAGTCGGTGAAGTTTTTTCCAGTTGCCGCGCAGCTTCCGAACCGCCCAGTCGCTCGAGGTGAGGGCCAACAGCAGCAAACCAAAAATGGAAGCCAGGCCCACAAAAACCGAGGCTTGGCGGTCTGGAGTCAAAAAGGTGAAGCCCAGTGGGGTATCTCCCAGAACATGTTTGTAGGCATAGCTGGTATGCACCAGACTAAATCCAAAGGCCAACAAACCAATTGCGCGGCGAAAGGTTAGCAGCTTGAGCGGGCGGGCCAACAACACTGCCAAAAGCAAGACGAGTGCGGTGTTTCCGTGATACTCCGAAAGCCGCTGCCCCAACAAGTGCGAGCCTGCTGCATAATGTGTCCGCGCCCACAGCTCGAGGGCCAGCGCCAAGCCACCTCCCAGCAGATAGATCGCTCGAGGGGAAAGGGTGAATCTTGGGTTTGACCTTGGGGTAACGCTCGAGTGGGGCGCGGTTTTCATAACTTATTTGGGTGCGGGTGCAGGAGTGGGTGCAGGCATGGGTACAGGAGTGAGAGCAGCCACAATCTTGATTTTACTAGCGGGGGTTTTATCGCTCGAGTCGTCCCACGCAACCACCGTGCCATCGGCGTAGGTTTGGTAGACCGACCATTTCAGCTCGGTGGCCTCGGCAGGGTTCCGCATCGAAAAGAGAAACCGCACAAATTCCATCGGCTCGAGGGTTCCTTTCCACGTTACCGAGAGGAGTGCGCCAGAGGCATCTCGCTCGAGGCTGCGCTGCCAACCGGGGGTTTGCATAAATGTGCCAATGCTTGCGCCTTTGGGAATGATCATTTTGATCTGAGTGGTTGCCATCTCTTTTTCCACAGGAACTTGCAAGCGGTAGGTTTCATATTTGCCCACCAAACTCTCAGTGGTTCCCGCATCGGTACGCACGGTAGCATGGGCTGCGGCATTGGTTAGGGCCATTTGAGCGAGCGAAAACAAAGCAGAGAGGGCCAAGATTTTAAGGGTTTTCATGATTTTGTTATTTCCTCGAAGGGTATTGCAAAAACAACAGGTGTGCTATGTGTTGTAGCTTGCAATTACAATAGAGTATGGTTCAATAAAACTCGAACGTGAGTTTATATGAAAACCACCGAGTGTAGTATCGTAATTATGCAAAATTAAAAATTTACAATATAGGGTGGCCCTCTAGCCTCGAGCGAGTGAATCAGATTTTTGACATGCAAAATAATATTGGCTCGAACGTATAAAACGAACCCCACTCGAGTAAACAAGAAGCCGCTCGAGGGTAGTGGAGGCAAAGTCACCGCGTTTTGTGAACAACAATCACAACAAGTGCTATGATTGTGTGAATCTTTGTGTGAATCTTTGTGTGAATTCGACTGCTCTGAACTCGAGCTTGGTTCGGACATATCCATCCCAGAACTCATCCCAGAATGCACGCTCGAGTCTTTAGGATT
This sequence comes from Deinococcales bacterium, assembly GCA_025359705.1. Classification (GTDB taxonomy): domain Bacteria; phylum Deinococcota; class Deinococci; order Deinococcales; family Deinococcaceae; genus JACMOA01. The sequence continues at coordinate 2,536 of JANYFS010000350.1, forward strand.
TAGGCTGTGCATCGGACACTCGAGCGGCATTGCTGCCAAACTCGACATGCTTGCCATATCCCACGTCATTCTCATATGTTGAGCAAAAGACATCGGCTGAAACAAAACCGCCCACAAACAGACCACAAGCGCCCAGAAGTATTTCCAGGTGCTGTTTTGCCGCTTGAATGTGACTTTGAGTTTGGCTCGAGGCATATTTCCTTAGATCTTAAAGTCTCAAGATGAGGATGAATGTCCTCAAAGTCTGACCGAGGGTTTAGGCTTCCTCCTCCTCGAGCAATGCATCCAGCAAAATCCGAAAGGTGGCTCCGCCGCCAGGAGTGTCGTGGATGGTGATTTCCGAGGCGTGCATATGGGCAATTTGTTGGGAGATGGTCAGACCCAAACCTGCGCTGCCCGCTTCTTTGCCTCTAAAAAATTTGTCGAAGACCTTGGCCTTAATCTCGTCGGGGATGCCTGGGCCACGGTCACAGACCTCGAGGATAATTTTGTGGGTGTTACCGCTTTCCAACCGCGCACATACACTGATCCCACTGGGGCCGCCGCATACCCGCAAGGCATTGGAAATCAAGTTGCTCAGCATCTGTTGCAGTTTTTGCGGGTCGCCAATCACCTCGAGGGCAACCCCCGCCGCCACCCGCAACTCCACCCCATGATCGCGGGAAATTTGCTCGAGCAGACCACTCAGATCCACAAAATGTGGAATGTACTCCTGTACCAATTCGCCGCGTGACAATTGCAACAAATCGCTAACCAAACGGCTCATGTTTTCGCCCACCCGCAAAGCATCCTCGAGCGATTCTCTGGTGGGGTTGCTTTCGTCCAGCTCGCGGTGGGCGCGGCGCACATAGCCCAAAACCGCAGTCAGTGGGGTACGCAGTTCATGGCTGGTTTCTGCCAAAAAAGTGCGCTGCAAGCGCAAAGCATTCTCGAGGGCTTCGGCTGCCACCAAACTTTCGGTGATGTCCCGAATGATCTCCACATAGCCCACAATCTCACCCGTTACCGAATACACCGCCGAACGCTGGGCCTCACCCATGAAGGTGCTGCTGTCCATGCGCCTGTACCGCGCCCGAAAACGGCTGGCTCTGGCGGGCCGTGTTTCGGCATACAGTTCGGCAAC
>JANYFS010000351.1 GCA_025359705.1 Deinococcales bacterium
CGCTATTGGCTCGAGTGAAGAAAACGAACATCTCTACCCCGAATTCTTAAGCGAAATGGCTCGAGTGTCCAGCAAAAACGCCCGTATGATGATTTTGTGCCACGACCTAAAGCGTTTTGAAAAAAGTGTCCTCGAGAGTAAAAAATGGCAGATTTCCCGCAGCCATCAGGTTTATCACGGCGGACATCATCCTAAAATGTATTTACTCAAGAAAGTCTAAAATTATTGATTAAATCAATAATTAAATCAATATAGAATAGAGAGGAGATTTTAAGTTCTCCTCTCTATCTTTTTTTCTATCTTTTTTTCTATCTTTTTTATCGAGTTAAATTTTTAGCTCAAATGTTAGCTCAATACTCAATCTTCAATACTCAATTTTTAAAATGGTAAATTCGGTGGTACTTTTGGGTGTTTGTACCAAAACGGTTTCACCCACTTCATGATTGGTTAATGCTTGACCAATGGGCGACTGTTCGGATATTTTGCGAACAGTCACGCCATCTTTCTGGTTCAGTACATTAACTTCGTAGGTTCCCACAATCTCGAGTTCCATTTCTTTACCGCCCGCACTGACCAGCACCCTTGCGCCTAAACCCACGATATTGGGCTTGTTGCTCTCGACTGAAACAATTTCCACCCTCGAGAGCTGATCTTCTAAAATGCGGATTTGGTCTTCGTTGGCACTTTGCTGCATTCGGGCATCGTCGTAGGCAGCACTTTCGCGCAAATCGCCGTCCGCAATAGCAACACCCATCGCATCACTAATCTCGGAGCGCTTGACATTTTTCAAGTAATCCAAATCTGCCTCAAGTTTGTCATACCCCTTGCGGGTCATCTTTATTTTTTCTACCATGATGTATTTCTCCTTGGTGATGGTCTTTCTAGGCTTCATTTACCCGTGTTTACAGCAAAAACAGAATCCTCGAGCCTTAAGGAGCGGTTTTGAGGCAATGTTTAGAAATGAAGGGTGGTATCTCGAGCCGTTATGGGAAATGACCATCCTACCCTCGGTGGGTGACTACCTGATTATAGCGTGTTGTGGAAGAAAATGGGGAGAAACCAGAATTTTTTCTCATCTCGAGGCCGTAGACTGGTGCAGGGAACCAAAATCCATTGTTCGCGTACTACACAACACGGCGAGACAATCACACCTCGTCAAAAGCACCTCAAAAGCACCTCAAAAGTTCGTCAAAGCACGTCAGGGAGGAATATTTATGGCAGTTAGTCTTTCTAAGGGTGGTAATGTTTCGCTAACCAAAGCAGCTCCTGGACTCAAGGCGGTAGTGGTTGGCTTGGGTTGGAACCCACGGGCCACCGACGGCGAAGCCTTCGACATCGATGCCAGCGTCTTTTTGTTAAATGCCAGCGGCAAGGTTCGTTCGGATGCGGACTTTATTTTTTACAATAACCTCAAGTCCAGCGATGGTTCCATCGAACACACCGGCGACAACCGCACGGGTGAAGGTGAGGGCGATGACGAATCGGTCAAAGTCAACCTCGAGACCGTTCCAGCCGACTTGGACAAATTGGTTTTTGGTGTGACCATCCACGAAGCCGATGCCCGTCGCCAGAACTTTGGTATGGTAGCAGGAGCGTACATTCGGGTATTAAATGCCGCAGATAACGCGGAAATTGCCCGCTATGACCTTTCCGAAGACTCGAGTACCGAAGCCGCCATGATTTTCGGCGAACTCTACCGTAACGGCGCAGAATGGAAATTTCGCGCAGTAGGACAGGGCTTTGCGGGTGGATTGGGGCCTATGGCTGCTTCTTTTGGTGTAAGCGTTTAAAGTTCAAATCTCGAGCTAAAAAACTAAACACCCTCGAGCCTGTAATCCTATGGCTCGAGGGTGTTTTAATGCTCACCTAAATTATAAACTCCTATCAAAGCTAATCAAAAGTAGCTGTTTAATTCATGATTGCCTTAAATACCCAAGAGTTAGGCTCGAGACTTTTACCTCGAGGGGAATACAAAAAAATAAAGGGACGGATATAAAACCCGTCCCACAATCAAACTAAATCTTTTACAAATAACGAACAACTCAAAACAAATTACAGATTAGAGTGCTTTTCCACCAAAGTTAATGCTCGAGATAAGCTTTTTGGCAACGCCAACAGCTTGCTGGGGCAAACGGGAATAACCAAGGGCTTCGTTGAAACGCTGACCGCCACCAATCACCCAATTGAACATTTTGACCAATTCTTTGGCGGTTTTCTCGTCGCGGGTTCCGTATTTGAGGTCGGTGTAGACCAACAAATAGGTGTAGCTCGAGATGGGGTAGCCCACAGCACTGTTGGTGATCGACAAACGGGCATCTGCGGGCATATTTTCTTTGCTGGCAGCTTCGGTTACGGTTTTGGTGCTGGCTTCGATGAATTTACCAGTTTTGTTTTGCACGGTTCCGTAGGTGATGGTGTTCTGCTTGGCATAGATCAACTCGATGTAGCCGATGGTTCCAGGTACTTGTTGAATCAAACCTGCCACGCCTTCGTTACCTTTACCTGCTACGCCTCCAACCCACTCGACGGTGTTGGCTGCGCCCACTTTGGTTTTCCACTCGGGGGAAACTTTGGAGAGGTAGTCGGTGAACACAAAGCTGGTTCCCGAACCGTCGGAACGGTGGGCGGTGGTGATGGGCAACGGGGGCAGGGTTACGCCTGGGTTCAGTTTGACCAAAGCAGGGTCGTTCCAGCTTTTAATTTTACCCAAGAAGATGTCTGCCAAAACAGGGCCAGTGAATTTCAAGCTGGTGGTGACACCAGGAATGTTATAGGCCGCAACCACAGCGCCAAGGGCGGTGGGGATGTGCAGAATCTTGTTTCCGCCTGGGGCAGTAGCAAGGTCAGCATCTTTCATAGGAGAGTCAGAAGCGCCGAAATCTACGGTTTGGGCCAAGATTTGCTTCTGTCCGCCACCCGAACCAATCGACTGATAGTTGACTTCGACGTTGGCAAATTTCTTATATTCGGCAAAATACTTGGAGTACAAAGGAAAGGGGAAGGTTGCGCCTGCACCTGTGAATTTTACGGTTTGCGCCGAGGCGCTGGAAACGAGGGCGAGGGTGGACAGTCCGATGAGGGTAAGCATGGCTTTCTTCATGGCTGACAGTTTGCAAGGTGATTGTCAGCTTCTTGTCTGCGAGAAATGCATTAAATGGAAATAAATAAAAATTAGGCCGAATTTTGCACATTATGAGCGACTCGTCCATACGTTAGCGCGTTGGGGATGCGCTCGAGGGGTAGACTTTGCATATGTCTTCCAACCTACAATCAACCCCAACCCGCTCTCCACTACCCGAAAAGTTTGATGTGGTGGTGCATCCCGTTTCTAACCTGAAGGGCGAACTCACTGCTCAACCCAGCAAAAATTATACCACCCGTTTTTTGATTGCCAGTGCCTTATCCGAGGGCCAAACCTTGGTACGCGGCGTTGCCACCAGCCAGGATAGCCAAGCCCTGCAAGAATGCCTCGAGCAGTGGGGAGCCACCCTCGAGCGGCGTGGCGCGGATATTTTGGTGACAGGTTTTGGAGCCAATCCCAAAGATCACCAAACCCTAAACCCACACAATGCAGGCGCAGTGGCCCGCTTTTTAATGGCCTTGGCGGGTCTGACCCATCAGACCAATTTTGTCACCGATCACCCCGACTCTTTGGGCAAGCGGCCCCACGGCGATTTGCTTTTGGCCCTCGAGCA
>JANYFS010000353.1 GCA_025359705.1 Deinococcales bacterium
CGCTCGAGGGATTCTTTACGCAGTTCTTTCTTTTTGGCTTTCATAATGTTGGGCAAGGTGATATAGCGGGGTTCGTTTAAACCTTGCTGGGTAGTGACTACGGCGGGCAATTGGGTTTCAAAGCTTTCGTTGCCTTCGTCGGTGTCGTGGCAGCCCGTGAGGGTTTGGCCCGTGAGGGTCAGGGCGTTAGTCCAGGTGAGTTGCACCCAACCCAAACGCTCGGCAACCGCTGCACCCAGGGCTTGGCTGTCCCAATCGGCCTGCTGCCCCCCTACCAAAACTAAAGTAGCTCCTTCCTCGAGGGCGATTTGACTGACTACTTTGCTGAGGGCCACCGCGTCCAGCACGGTACTGGTCTCGAGGTGAATGGCGCGGTCCGCACCCATTGCCAAGCTCGAGCGCAGGGCTTCCTCTTTGGGGCCAATTCCCAAGCTGATCACTTCCACCTCTTGACCCGCTTCCCGCAAGCGCAGGGCTTCCTCGATGCCGTATTCGTCCATGCCGTCCACAATCATTGCCGCGTCGCTCAGATCCACCGCATCGCCCACAATCCGCAACCGCGCTTCACCATCAGGTACTTGGCGTACCAGAACCAGAATTTTCATAGTTTACCCCCCACTCGAGCCTGCGTATTGATCCATAGGTGTGATCCACAGGTGTGACTTATAGGTTTGCCTAACACTCGTTAGCTCGTATATGCGCCAGTATATTCGCAAAAGCGATTCGCTCGCCATTCGATCAAGAGTTTAGCGCGAATTTTGTACTTAGTCTATATTTATACTCGAGATTTATACTCAAGACGATACTCGAGCCGCAATCTCACATAGTTCCCACATGATTTTTTACATAACTTTGTACAAGGTTTGAACAAGATTGTTTTGCACCAAAATGCGATAAAAGGCTGATTTTTAGGGTTGTTCTTCATTTTTTTGAGTTATTCAATACATAATGTAATCCTCGATGCACACTTTTTGTACAACCTTTGATAAAGTCTTTTTTATCAAGTGCCGCTCATCTCGTTGGCTCGCCACTTCCAAACAGATTCGCTGTCGCCAGCGCAGTTTTACAGGAGATCAAAATGACCCTTAATTCCTCCATTCACCGTATTGTCGAACACGAGAATCAAGGTCGCCCCGTTCGCCGTGGCGATACCCTGTACTACACCGGCGACAGCAGCCCCAGCCTCTACCGCCTCGAGAGTGGTTTATTGCGGGCAGTTCGCCTGACCCCACAAGGTCGCAATTTGACTGTGCGGCATATTTTGCCTGGCGATATTTTTGGTGAAGAAGCCTTGCATACCCTGCTGCGTACCCACCAAGTGATTGCCCTGACCGACGCAGTGGTGCATCCGATCTATCCTGCCCAGCTCGAGGGGGATACCCTTTGGATGGTGCTGCGTTCGCTCAGTACCCAGCTCCAACGGGTGATGAACGATGGGGTTCACATCCAAGACGGCGAACTCCGCGAGCGGATTGCTCGCTATCTGGTCAACCTCAGCAGCTCGAGTTTGGGGGGGCGACACGAAAACGGACAGTTGTTTGTACGGGCCACCCACGAATTGATTGCCGAAGGTACGGGGGCCACTCGAGAGAGCGTTTCCAAACTGATTGGCGAAATGCGCGACGATGGTTTGCTGTCGCCCGCCTACCGCTGCATCACCTTGGTTGATGAGCGTTTATTGCGTTCCATTGCGGGAAATCCTGCGGTTTAAATAGCCTGTATGGTATCGGATTCCCCTCGAGTTCACCCGCTCGAGGGGTTTTTTTGATTCTGATTTTGGTTCTGATGGGAATAACTTTAGTCTCACACGGTTTTGTTGTATACTTAGAATCTGGGAATCTATAAAAAGAGTTCCCCCGCGCTCGAGACTCGAGGGTGTGATGGAGGTGGTTGGCATCGCGAAAGAACATAAACTAAATGAGCAGATCCGAGTTCGCCAGGTACGCCTGATCGACGGCGAGGGCAATCAAGTCGGCATTATTGATACCCGCGAAGCGATGAACATGGCAAAAGAGAAGAATCTTGACCTGGTGATGGTTGGAGCGACTGCGGTTCCCCCCGTGTGTCGGCTCATGGATTATGGGCGGTTCCGTTACGAGCAACAGCAAAACGAAAAGGAAACCCGTCGTCGCGCCCGCCACCAAGAAGTCAAATCGATTAAATTTCGGGTCAAGATCGATGCTCACGATTTCGAGACCAAAACCAATCACATCAAACGCTTCTTGGACGAAGGCCACAAGGTCAAAGTTACCATCATGTTTCGGGGCCGCGAACGCACCCATCCCGAGCTGGGCGAGCGCATTTTGGTACGGGTCGCCGAGGAAGTCAAAGAAATTGGCTTGTCCGAAGGCGCTCCTTCGATTGCAGGCATGGATATGAACATGATCTTGGCTCCACATCCGGGCAGAGCTGCCAAAAAAGCGGACAAAGCCGATGGCTCCGAAGCGATGATCGACATTGAAAGTGGGGTTGCCGAAGCCTCGGCAATTGTGGCTCCTCCAGAGGAACCTGAAACCGCAGAAGTTCCTGCTTCAAACTAACTCGAGCCAAATTCGGTACATCTCAAAACCAAACCCGCTCGAGCCAGTGTGTTGCCCAAGATCCCCGCTCGAGCGGGTTTTTTATTTCCCCTAATATTGCTGTGTGGGTAACTATTTAG
>JANYFS010000356.1 GCA_025359705.1 Deinococcales bacterium
ATCACTGCGCTTGCGCGACCATATCCGCCGTGTACTCATCGTGCGTGACCGTCCCGAATGGAAGACCAAAAAGGCTTAATCCTCGAGTTTAGAGGCTTAAACTGAGCGGATTTGAATCATCGCTCGAGCAAACCCAAAGCGAACACCCCCCGACTCTTAGCAGGAATAAAAGGAAGTTAATCATGGCTCGAGGAATGAACCATATCTATCTGGTCGGCACCATTGCCCGCGATCCCGAACCCAAATTTACCCAAACCGGATTGGCCATCTGCGATCTCACCATTGCAGGCGAGGATGTCGTGGTCGGCAACGACGGCGCAACCCGCAACCTACCCTGGTATCACCGCGTTTCCTTGATTGGCAAATCTGCCGAAATCTTTATGGAACAGATGAAAACGGGTGCATTTGGAACTGGAAGTGCAGTATTGGTGGAAGGCGGTTTGGATCACCGTACTTGGGAAGCCGAAGGTCAAAAACGCAATGCCATTAGCATCAAAACCACCCGTGTGGAACCGGTAGATCGGCCCAACATGGAAGTGGTAACGGACGCTGGCGGCGGCGTAAGACTGGCAAATGCGATTAACCAAGTGTTTTTAATTGGCAACTTGGGACGAGACGTAGAAACACGTACCACTGCGGGTGGCGATGTGGCTGGGGTTTCGATTGCAGTTTCCGAATCTTGGATGGACCGCAATAATGTTAAACAGGAAAAAACACACTGGATCGAATTGTCGTTCTGGCGCGAATTGGCTGATATTGTGCGGGATCTGAAAAAAGGTACGCCCATTTTGGTGATGGGCAGGCTCAAAAATGAGTCCTGGACTGATCAAAACGGACAAAAACGCAACACGACAAAAGTAGAAGTGACTCGCGTCGAGGTTCTCTCTCGAGGTCCTAGCAACCCCACAAATTTAACGGGTGAAGCTAGAACCACCCCGCAACCCAGCCGTCAAGCCGTCGGGACTGGAGCAGCAAAACAGGGGAGCCAATCGAGGAACCTGGATATTGATGAAGGCTTGAGCCAACTTCCACCCGAAGATGACGATCTGCCTTTTTGAGCAGGTAGTTAATCTTGCAACTCGAGTGCAAGTTAAAGGTAACACACTATGAATGACACTAAAAAACCACGCGCAAAGGGGCCAAAGCGTCCACGCAAGCCCAAGGTCGATCCCTTTGCCATCGGTGAACTGGAAATCACCGACTACCGCGATGTCAAGATGCTGCGCCGCTTTATCAGCGACACCGGCAAAATCTTGCCTCGCCGCCGCACCGGTCTGTCGGCTAAAAACCAACGCCGCCTCAGCCAAACCATCAAGATTGCCCGTCAATTGGCCCTGGTTCCCTACACCGACAAGTTGGTTCGCAAATGAACATCATTTTGCTCGAGCCAATTCGTAAGTTGGGCAACACTGGCGATGTGATCAGCGTTAAGGGTGGTTACGCTCGTAACTTCTTGGTTCCGCAGGGTCTGGCCCTGTACGCCACCGAAAGCAACATGAAAACCTTGCAAGCTCGGATGCGGGCCAAGCAAAAGCAGTCCGACCTCGAGAAAGCCAGCGCCGAGAAACTTGCCGAAACCCTTGTCGATGTGGTCTTGAACATGACCGCTCGTGCAGGCGAAGGTAAGATCTTTGGAGCCGTGACCCACGCCGATGTTGCCGCTGCCATGCAAAGCCAAAAAGGTTTGGAGCTGGACAAGAAGCGTTTCGAAATGCCCAAAGCCATCAAGGAGTTGGGCGAGTACGACATCAGCTACAAAGCCCACTCCGAAGTCAGTATCCCCATCAAACTGGTGATCACCGCCGCGTAAGTGGTTTTCACAGTAAAAAATTTGTAAAAACCCTGTAAAAACCCTGTAAAAACCTCAACAGTTTTTCAAAGTCCTTTCCCACTGGGAAGGGGCTTTTTTTGTTTGTCTCAAAGTTTTAGGCTCGAGCGATATGCAGCTAGACATTTTGGGGCGCTCGAGTACACTAGAGGGCATGAAATTAGCGGTCATTGCAGATTTACACGCCAACCTCACCGCAACTTTAGCGGTTCACGCCGACATACGGCGCAGGGGCATCCGAGATATTTGGGTGCTGGGGGATTTGGTGGGCAAGGGGCCACGGCCCAAAGAAGTGGTGGATTGGGTGCAGGCTCATGCCAGCATGGTAGTGATGGGCAACTGGGACGCACGGGTGGCGGGGGCTTCCAACCGCCCCCAAGATGTTTGGCCTCGAGCGCTACTCAGCAAGGGTCAGCTCGAGTATTTGGCGGCGTTGCCTTTTTCGCACGAAGAAACCTTTGGCAATATGTTGTGGCGTTTTATTCACGCCTCGAGCAAAAGTGTGTTCCACCGTGTGTACCCACACTCGAGCCTACCCGATCAGCGCGAAATGTTTTACCCCCAACCCGAGCGCGAACTGACCACCTTTGCCGACGCAGTGGTCTACGCCGATGTCCACGAGGCCATGATTTTGGATGTGGAAGGCCGCCCGCTGATCAACACCGGCAGCGTAGGCAACCCGCTGGACACGGTGCTTGCCAGCTATTTGATTCTGGATTTCTCGCCTGCGGGATACTGTATCAGCTTCGCTCGAGTGATCTATGACCGCGAAAGCGAAATTACTTTCGCAGAAGCGTCGGGGATGCCTTTTGCCAGGGAGTATGTGCAGGAATTGCGAACGGGGCGGTATCAAAAACGGCGTAGCAGGACGTGAATTCGAGAGTAAGAGAGTAAGAGGGTAAGAGCCTAAGAAAAAGATTGGATGGCTCGAGCGCATTATTTCTTACCGATAACGGACGACGGATAACGGATAACCGACAATGCATCCCCTCGAGCCATGCTTTAAAATACGTTGGTGAACCTCAAAAATGCCGCCCATGTCCTCGAGCT
>JANYFS010000364.1 GCA_025359705.1 Deinococcales bacterium
CGAGCCTGCAACAAACCCTCAGCCAACTGATGGTGTCGCTCTTGACTGTGCTGGCGATGGTGGGGATGATGTTCAGCATCTCTTGGCTGCTGGCCTTGATTGCCCTCGTCACCATTCCGCTGTCGATGGTGCTGGCGGGGGCTATCGCCTCGAGATCGCAAAAGCTGTTTGTCAAGCAGTGGCGCAACACCGGCGAACTCAACGGCTTGATCGAGGAAACCTTTAGCGGGCATGGTCTGGTCAAGGTTTTTGGTCGCCAGCGCGAGGTGGATGCCACCTTCAAGGTCAAAAACGATGAGCTGTTTGGTGCGGCCTTCAGCGCCCAATTTATCAGCGGCATCATCATGCCCGCCATGATGTTTTTGGGCAACCTGAACTATGTGGCGATTGCAGTGGTGGGCGGTCTGCGGGTGGCCTCTGGCACGATGTCGCTGGGCAGTGTGCAAGCCTTTATCCAATACTCGAGGCAATTTACCCAGCCCCTGACCCAAATGGCTTCGATGGCAAATCTGGTGCAATCGGGGGTGGCTTCGGCGGAGCGGGTTTTTCAGGTGCTGGATTCCCAAGAACAGAGCCAAGATCCTGTGGTTTCAAGCGCTCGAGCGACCCACATCACCCATAAACGCGGCGAAGTGCGGTTTGAGGACGTGACTTTTTCCTATGATCCTACCAAACCCTTGATCCAAAATCTAAATTTGCGGGTGCAACCTGGGCAAACCGTCGCCATCGTCGGCCCCACCGGTGCGGGCAAAACCACGTTGGTCAATTTGATCATGCGTTTTTATGAGCTAAACGGCGGGCGCATCACCCTAGACGACACCGACATCAGCAAAATGCCCCGCAAAGATTTGCGCTCGAGCATTGGGATGGTGCTACAAGACACCTGGCTTTTTGCGGGAACCATCCGTGACAACATCGCCTACGGACGGCTGGGGGCCAGCGAAGCCGAGGTGATGGAAGCCGCTCGAGCCACTTTTGTAGACCGTTTTGTACATGCCCTGCCACTGGGCTACGACACATTGCTCGATGACGAAGCCAGCAACATCAGCGCGGGCGAAAAGCAATTGCTGACCATCGCTCGAGCCTTTTTGTCCAACCCCGACCTACTGATCTTGGACGAAGCCACCTCTTCGGTGGATACCCGCACCGAGTTGCTGGTACAACACGCGATGGCTGCACTGCGTTCGGATCGCACCAGTTTTGTGATCGCTCACCGCTTGTCCACCATTCGAGATGCGGATTTGATTTTGGTGATGGAAGCGGGCCAAATTGTGGAGCAAGGAACCCACAGCCAGTTACTGGCGGCACAGGGCGCATATGCCAAGCTGTATGCCACCCAATTTAGCAGAGCCTCGAGCGATACAGCCCAAAACGCTCCTGTAGAACGTCCCAAAGCTGCTGGGATGGGGCAAATGGGGCCACGGCGGGGTTGATTGGCTCGAGGGTTGACTCGAGCGGTTTCCTCAATTTCGCAGAACGCTGAACCCTTCCGTTTGTATTTTTCGTTTTAGATTTCACGCACTGGGAGGGTTTAAACCCCTCCCAAATCTCATTTTTTTCTGTAATCTACTTTACGCTCGAGAAAAATTATTTTTTATTTGGGCAACAAGATACGCGGTAGCCACGCCTCGAGGGATTCCATTTCCAAACCAAACACTTCGCGGGCGGGGCTGGGGTTGGCGGTGTTTCCTGCTTTAAGCATGGAATATTGGTCTTTGGTAATGGGTGGGTTGGGCAGAATCTGCATCAAAGGTACCATCAGATTCATTACAAAAAGCGGCACATGCAGCATGGGTTTTTTGCGGCCCAAAGCTGCTAGCTCGAGGGATAACAATTCTTTGAAGGTGTACTCGGTGGGGCCAGTTAAATCAAAACTTTGGCCTAAACTTTGGCCCACACTGTGTGGTAGCTCGAGGGCGCGGACAAAGGCGCGGCTGACATCGCCCACCCACACGGGGCGAAACGGAAACAAACCGTCCCCTATGATTGGAACGATGGGCGGCAAGCTGACTAGGTTTTTCAGAACATTTCCAAAAAAATCGTCACCTGGGCCAAAAATCAGGCTGGGTCTGAAAATGGTGTAGGGCAAACCACTGGCCTTGACCGCATTTTCGGCTCGAGCCTTGCTGGAAGAATATCCGCTGGGTGAGTCTAGGGCTGCACCCAAAGCGCTCATATGTACCAACCTCGAGCGGTAGGGCTTTAATGCCTCGAGCAGATTTTGGGTTCCAACGGTGTGAACTGCCTCAAAGGTCTGGCTTCCCTTTTCCCGAATAATCCCCACCAAATGAATCACTGCTTCGGGCTGCACGGTATCCACTACACGGCGCACACTGTCGGGATTCGTTACATCCAAAGATATGCCTTGGGCTGAATGCACCTGTTTTCCGCCCCTCGAGCCTGCAACAACCTGATGCCCTGCCACCAGCAAATCCTGCACCACTGCCTTGCCAACAAAACCTGTCGCTCCTGTGACTAAGACTTTCATATCACACCCTGCAATCCTCGTGATCCCTGTAATTCATCCAATTTGGGCTGGGCAATGATCTGATGCAAGCCATCAATATTTTTGAGGGTGATTTGTCGGTATCCGCTTTCAATAAAGCTGGCCTCGCGCAGTTCGGTGATGATCTTGCTCACACTTTCGCGGGTACTAAATGTACCCTCGGCAATGAGTTCGTGAGTCGCCTTGACAAACAGCAAATTCTCGCCGTCTTCGCCACCTAGTGGGGTATCCGCCAGCTCGAGCAGATAGCGCACCACCCGCTGTTTGAGTTCGCCCGTTTGCAAATGATAGCCATACTGCATAGCTCTGCTCATTTGCTCGCTGAGGTTTCGCAGAATCACAGCCGCCTGTGCCACCTCGAGGGTTGCTGGCTCGAGTGGAACCACCAGAGTGCGGGTCAGCGCCTCCACACCATATTGGTGATGGCAATTTCCCAGTGCCTCTTCGCCAAAATAGTCTCCAGGAAGCAGATGCCGCACAGTCAACACCCGCCCCTTGAGGGTTACTTTGACCAAACGCAACAAGCCCGTTTCGATGCGAAAGAGGTTAAGTGCAGGGGTTCCTTGACTATAAACCCATTGTCCCCTCATATACCGAACCGAACTATTCGGGATTGGATTGTGCATGGAGTCCTGTGCAGTGTGCGATTCGTTCGGGCCATCTAAAGTCATCAGCATTCTCCCTTTGAAACCAACTTTGATTTGAACACAAGCAACGCAAATAACCGCAGTGGGAACAAACCAAGTATCAGCAAAATTTACATTCATACATTTTACATTCATACATTTTAAATCGGTACATTTTAAATCGGTGACTCAAAAAAATACTCAAAATTTAAACAACTCGAGGCGAATCGTCTTGCTCAAATGCATAAATTTCAATCTCAAAAAACTAAATACCATTCGCCATTTAACCAAACTCATACCCCTTTTTGTAAAATATGAATCAACTGACGAATCGCCTGCTGGGTGTTTCCTCCCAGATATTGCCCACCTAGCTCGAGCGCCATTTCGGGATGCTGATTAAACCAAGCTCCTCCATAAAAAATAGGAATTTTTAGACTGCTTAACTCAAATAATTGGGCTTTAAGTGCATTTATAGATTTCTCCGAACCCACACTAATCAGTAGTGCTTGAGATTTACGATTTTGGGTATAGTGCATCAAATCTGCGAGTGGAGTATTGGCTCCCAAATAGTACACACCTACTCCACTGCGTTTCAACATCACCGAAAGCATTAAAGCGCCAATTTCATGATGCTCTTCGGGGCCACAAGCCACCACCACCGACAATCCTATTTTGGGTTGACCCACGCGGTCAAGCAGGATTTGCAACTTGCCTCGCAAATAGGTACTGGCCTGATGTTCGTCCGCAATACTGATTTCTCCACGCTGCCAACGCTCTCCAAAGCCCACCAAAGCGGGTTCTATAATGTGGGTTAGTACATCATCAACCGAATAGAGTTGGTAACATTCCTCGAGCCAGTAATTGGCCTCTTCATAGTCGCTTTGCAAAGTTGAAGCAATCAATAGCTCTACATAATCCAGCAGCACTCGAGGTTGTTTGGTGGGAATATTCTCTTCACTCGAGTGGATGAGCAGAGTGGTCTCCAGATTCAAGCACAATTCCACCGCACGGCTGACACTGATTCCATCCTGAATTCGGGCCTTGATGAAATGGATCTGTTGCAGATCCACCTCGCTATAAAGTCGGTAGCCATTAGCCCCCCGCTGGGGTCTGGGCAAACCGTAGCGCCGTTCCCATTGGCGCAGTGTGGTGGCTGGAACAGCGGTGCGACCTTCCACTTCGTTAGCGGTGTAAAGTCCAGTAGAATTGGGAGAATAAGGTTTGTCCAACACAAAAAGCTCCTTGGCGAATGAGCAAAATAACCGAACTTAAGATGTACAGATTTAAGTGATAGCAAAAGAGCAAAACCAGTAGAAAACCCGTATAGACCCCTGTCGGTTAGCACAGGATTTCCAGAGCAGAGGACAGGGTTTGAAATAAAGTGATTTTCACCCTATGTTCGAGTCTGTACATACTTTGTACAATGTTTGAATACTATTTTCCGTGAGATTGTATACATGTTGTGTGGCATCTCGGACATTCGGAAACTTGGACAACCTTTTGGATAAACGAATGACCCGCTTTGATCCACCTTGCCGCAGCCACAACCACTCGAGGGCCAGAAGTCTTCCAAAGCCAGACGAAAGCCCCTACCTCGGCTCGAGGCTAGCTCTATACTGACTTCTGTACTGACTTCTGTACTGACTTCTGTGCTGGGTCATCCATACCGAGTCATCCATACCGAATCATCCATTGAGCATTTTTTAGGGTTGCGCTTTCTTGTATTTTGGCAAGCAACCTATTCAGATAGCAAAAATTTCAGATAGCAAAAGTGTAGTGCTGCAAGGACATAAGGTGACACGGGTGTTTGGATTTGAAACAGAAAAACAAGTGAACGTGAATACTCAAAAAATCCCTCAAGCCTACGCATTCTTGCCGCCGTTCGTGCAGTCTTTTTGGCATTTGGCAGGTCGCAGCCTGCTGATCTCGAGGCCCGCGTTGTGGATCAATACTCTAGGCAGTGCAGTGGTTGCTCTGTGGCTGAGTGGGCAACTGTGGTCCAACAATCCGCTGTGGTGGTGCGCCTTAATTTGGCTAAGCTTGCCCTTTAACCTATTGATCTACGGCATCAACGACCTGTGCGACCAAACCGAAGATGCCCACAATCCCCGCAAAGGCGGCTGGGGTGGGGCGCGGCTCGAGCCAGGTGAGAATTCATGGTTGTTGTGGGTGATTGTGCTGTGCAATGCCCCTTTTGTCATCGTTCTCTCGAGCAAAGTGGGTTGGGGTTTGATGCTTGCGGTGCTGCTTTTTATCGCCTATTCCCTGCCCCCACTGCGCTTTAAAGCCCGCCCCTTTTGGGATTCGCTCTCCAATGTGGCCTACGCTCTGCCTTTGCTGTGGGTTCCCGCACTATTTGGCACAACTCCCAACTATTTGGCACTGAGTGGGCTGATGTGTTGGTCGGTGGGCAAGCACGCCTTTGATGCGGCGCAAGACAGCGAAATGGATCGCTCGAGCGGAATCCAAACCATTGCTACGGTTTTGGGTATTAGGGGAGCGGGTTTATGGTCTGGCATGTGGTTTTTTGCAGCGGCCCTGATCCTAAGTTTGCTACACCCGTTGGTTGGTTTGGCGGTGCTACTGATCAGCGGAACCCTATGCTTCAAACTCTGGAAAACCCCCACCCTCGAGCGAGCCGCCCAACTTTATCTGGCTTCGGTAATTAGCCCGTGGTTGATTGGAATGGTGGCAGGGGTTTTGTTGGTAGCGCATCTGGTAAGAGGGTGAGTCGCTGCGCTCGAGTGTAAGAGGGTAAGAAAAAGCTCGAGTTGTTTACTTTTTACTGCTTTTTATCTTTTACGAATAACGAATAACGAATAACGAATTATGAACTTAAAAACCCCTCGAGCGCCTCTTTCGCACGCTCGAGTGTATAAAACTCTACTTTCAGTTGGGTTCTTAGCCAAGTGATTTGGCGTTTGGCATATTGGCGTGTTCGCAAAATTAAGGTTTCGCGCAACCACAAGAGGGAATGGTTTTCTGCTAAGAACTCGAGGGTTTCTTTATAGCCAATAGCTTGAAGCGCAGTGGGAGCGCGACCACTCGAGAGGAGCCATTTTTCTTTTAATCGCTGTACTTCTTCGATTAAACCGTCTTGCAACATCAGATCCACCCGCAAGGCAATACGGCGCTCGAGGTCGCTGGGGTCGGGGCGTAGGGCAAAAAGTTGGTACTGGAATTTAGGGGCAACCAGCGGGAATTCTGAGGGGAATTTTCCTGTGCTGCGAAACAGCTCGAGGGCGCGAATCACACGGCGCGGGTTGCGCTCGAGACGGATTAGTTCGCTGGGACGGTGCTGTTGTACCTCGAGTAGTAAGGTTTCTAGGCCATGATCTGCCAGTTCTTGCTCGAGGGTAGCTTGCAGATCAAAATTGGCTTTGGGGGTGGTGGTTTGCCCTTTAATCAAGGCCGAGAGGTAAAACCCCGTTCCACCCACAATCAAAGGGGTTTTATGGCGCTCGAGGACATCCGCCATCACCCTTTCGGCATCGGCTACAAACTGGGTCACATCGTAGTCTTGATCGGGGTCGCGCAGGTCGATCAGGTGGTGTGGAACTTGGCTGCGCTCGAGGGGGCTAGGTTTGGCAGTGCCAATGTCCATGCCCGTATACACCATCATGGCATCGCTCGAGAGGATTTCCAAAGGAAAAACCTTACTCAGCTCGAGGGAAAGGGCGGTTTTGCCACTGGCAGTGGGGCCAGCCAGGATGGGAATGATGGGTTGGGTCATACTTTAGAGATTTTTGCCGAGTTTCCCAATTTCTTGAAACACATAGGCACTTGCCAAAATCCCACGGTGATAATCCTTCAGCGAAAACGATTCATTGGGCGAATGTAAATTGTCGGCATTCACACCCAGATCGAGGAAGATAATTTCGCATTTCAGCGCGGTTTTCAGGGCCAAAGCAATGGGAATGCTGCCGCCTGTGCGAATAAACACGGGTTTGACTCCAAAAGCCCGCTCGGTGGCGCGTTCGGCGGCGGCAAAGTAGGGGCTGCTCAGATCCATCACCATAGCAGTGCCGTGGTGGTGTGGCTTGACCGTGACTTTGACCCCTTTGGGAGCCAAGGTGGGGATGTACGCCTCGAGCAAGCTGTAAATCTTGTTTTCATCTTGGTTCGCCACCAAACGGCAACTGATTTTGGCCCCCGCTTTGGCGGGAATCACGGTTTTGCTGCCTTCACCTTGGAACCCGCCCCAAATACCGTTGCAATCCAAAGTGGGTCGGCCCCAGGTCTTCTCGAGGGCGGTGTATCCCACTTCGCCAATCAGTTCGCTGACCCCAATCGAGGCGGCCCAAACTGCATCGTCGTGCGGCAAAGTGGCCCAGGCTGCGCGTTCCTCGGGGCTAAGTGGCTGCACATCATCATAAAAACCTGGCACAGCTACACGGCCTTGCTCGTCGTGCAGTTGGGCAATAATTTGGGCCAAGGCATTGATCGGGTTGGGGGCCGCGCCGCCATACACTCCCGAATGCAGGTCGCGGTCTGCGCCTTGCACATGCACTTCAAGATAGGTCAAACCGCGCACCCCGTAGGTGATCGAGGGGATGTCGGTATCAAACCTCGAGCCGTCGGAAATCACAATCACATCGGCAGCGAGCCGCGTGGCATTGGCAGAAATGTATGCGCCCAAATTAGGGCTGCCCATCTCCTCTTCGCCCTCGAGTAGAAATTTGATGTTGCAGGGCAAATCCCCCAGTTCTTGCAGCAACTGCACCCCGCGCACATGGGCATAGAGCTGGCCTTTGTCGTCGGTGGCCCCGCGTGCATATACGCGGTCTCCGCGCACAGTGGGTTCAAAGGGTGCAGAAATCCACTCCTCGAGCGGATCTTCGGGCTGCACGTCGTAATGCCCATAAATCAAAACCGTAGGCTTGTCGCTGGAAACGATTTTTTGGGCAAAAACCACAGGATGCCCCGCAGTCGCTTCCACAGCGGCTTCAAAACCCAAGCTCGAGAGTTTATGTTGCAACCAGTTCGCAGTGCGTTCCATCTCCGGAACTCGAGTAGAATCGGTGGAAACACTCTGGATTCGTAGCAATTCAAACAGTTCTTGGTCGGCGGACGGGGTGTCCAGCAGGTTTTCCAGTGATTGATCCAGTGATTGATCCGAGTTCATTGCCGAATTATACCCTCGAGCGGGCCTCGCATCATGGGTGTAAATTGTGGGTACAGAATCGGTTTATGAGCAAATGCCAAAGGACTTGTCGAGATAAGTCGAGAAAGGCAGGCTAAAATAAGATAGGATGAGGCTAACCGTTTTTGTTTAGTAAAATTATTTAGTAAAATTATTTAATAAAATTATTTAGCAAAATAGTTCGGTAAAATAGCTCGGTAAAATAGCTCGGTAAACTAAAGGAGTCTTAGAAAAGATATGTTTGATGTTCAACCCCTTTCCCTATGGGCCGTGCGAGGGCTAAGCCTTTTCTTGGCTTTGGGTTTGATGGCGTTGTGTTCCACCTTTAACCTGCCCGAAATCACCTTATCTTTT
>JANYFS010000397.1 GCA_025359705.1 Deinococcales bacterium
ATCATAATAAAGCCACCCAAAACCAAATAAACCCCTCGAGCAAGTAATAAATATCTTGCTCGAGATTAAAGAAAAAGAAATAAGGTGGGGGCGGGTTTTAAACCCGCCTACCCCGCCAAAGCTGTACAAAAGATTCATCAAAACTATACCCGCTCGAGGGTAATCATCCCAAAAAACCTATTAAATTAAAGAAGGCCAACCATAATTTTTTGGCCTTCTTTAATTGATTTGGTACGTTTTAACCCCACACTCGAGGGGTCTTCTTTAAATCAAATTTACATGATAGCATGTGGGGTTTTTGGCTCGAGCATTTCACGGCGTAGCTCGAGGTAAAGCGGGTTTAATTGCTCGAGGGGAAGATGATTTCTAATGGCATCCTCGAGGGTAGCGGCGGGGTTTCCCATTTCTTTAAAGCCCAAAGTGAGGGCGGTTCCGCGCAGACGGTGAACGCTTTGGCATAGCGGCTCGAGATTAATGCCATCTTGGGCAGTTTCCCAATCGGTCTCGATTTCGGCTAATCTTTCGGGTACTTTGCTTAAAAATTCATCTTGAAGTTTTTTAAACTCGAGCATGAGTAAGGCTTCAAAATCCATTTCGCTCGAGCCTTGATCCTGCACATCAGGTTCATTATTGTGGGACATGCAAGCTCCACAAATCCTTGATGTCGCCTGCCAAAGACATGGGGTTGAAAGGTTTGGCAATCACCGCAATGGCCCCTAGCTCGAGGTAGCCTTCTACTTCGTGTTTTTGCACTTTGGCGGTCATAAACATCACGGGGGTTTTGGTCAATTCGGGCAATTCGCGCAGGTGTTTTAGAGTAGTGATACCGTCCATTCCGGGCATCATCATGTCCAGCAAAATCAAATCAGGTTTGAATTGAGGTGCAATTTTAATGGCATCTGGCCCCGAAATGCAGGTTTG
Organism: Deinococcales bacterium; assembly: GCA_025359705.1. GTDB lineage: Bacteria > Deinococcota > Deinococci > Deinococcales > Deinococcaceae > JACMOA01. Next base: position 922 of record JANYFS010000397.1, read on the forward strand.
AACCTCAAAACCTCCCACCATCTCGAGGGCAATGCGGGCCACTGCTTGGATATCGGGTTCATCTTCGACCATCAAAATACGTTTTAGCGGGTTGGTATTCATGGAATTATTGCTCCCTCATGATTATGAGATTAGTCTACTGCCTTTTGCGGAGGGATGTGGTATTTTTCATTCGATATTGCCAGATTATTGCTCAGGTTCGTGTTTGGATGCGTGTTCAGGGATCTCGAGCAAGCTGGCAATGGTTTGGATCAGGTCTAAGTCGCTGTGTTGGGATTTGAGCAGTTCGGCTTGAACTTGGAGGGCTTGGTTTGGCTCGAGGGCAAGGTTGGCAAAAACCATCACGGGCAAGGTCAAACCAGGCTCGAGGTGTTGCAGAAGGCTCAGACCGTTTCCGCGCTCGAGTTGCGGGTCGAGCAGCAGCAAATCGAAGGGTTCTTGCGCTAACTGCTCGAGGGCTGCTTCTAGGCTGTCTACCCCCACGGTTTCAGCTAAATCATCCAGCAATGCCTTGATATAGTGGCGCATCTGCGGGTCTGCCTCGAGGTGCAAAATCCGTTTGGGTAGTGGGCGCTCTTCTAGGGCTTTCTCGAGCTGCTGCACCAAAAAGTTGCGTTGGATCGGTTTGGGAATCCAGACCAAGGCTTCGATCAGGTTCCGTAGAGGAACCCGTGTTTGGGCTGAGGTTCCAATCAAGAGCAGTGTGGGACGGTGGCTGGGGGCTAAATGCTCGAGTTGATTAAAAAAGCCTACCAAATCTTCGGAGCCGAAATGGGGTTCCAGCAACAAAATATGAAAGGGTTCGCTAGCATGGAGCTGCTCGAGGGCTTCTGGCAGGGAGTTTGTCACTACATCTTGGAAATTGAGCTTGGTAGATTTGATATTGGGAGATTTGAGATTAGGATTGTGGTTCGAGCTGCCGAGCATCAAAGAGAGCAACTGACCCAAATCGGCATCTTGGGAAACGATTAGCACTCGAGCCTGTTTGCCTTTCAGTTGAATACGTGGAGTGGGGGCGCGGTGGGGTAGCTCGAGGAAAAAGCAGGTTCCGCCCGTCTCGATGTCGCGGTAGCCGATAAATCCGTGATGACGCTCCGAAATGGCTTTGGCAAGAGCCAAGCCCAAACCGGTACCGCCACGCTCGCGCACATCTGAAGCATCGGCTTGGGCAAACTTACTAAAAATCCGTTGGCGAAATTCCACAGGAATTCCAATCCCTTGATCCAAGATTTCCACCTGCACCCGCTCGTTGTAGGCATAGGCACTGATGGTCACACTGCTGCCCCGTGGGGAAAACTTGATGGCATTGGAGATTAGGTTGGAAACCACTTGCAACAAGCGCTCAAAATCGCCCATCACCTCGAGCGGGCTGGAACTGCTACTGAACTCGAGGGTGATCCCCTGTTGCTGGGCAAAAAGATGATGTTCGGCAATGGCCCGCTGCAAAACTTCGTGCAGGTACAAGGCTTGAAACTCCATCACCATTTGTCCTGTCTCGAGTTTTTCCATATCCAAAATATCGTTGATCAAGCGGGCTAAGCGCTCGGCATTGGTGTAGGCAATATCCAACAAAGATTTCACCGCTGGCGGCAACTCGCCCATCACGCCACCCGCAATCAGGCCCAACGCCCCCCGAATCGAGGTCAGTGGGGTACGCAATTCGTGGCTGACTGTAGAGATAAATTCATTTTGCAAGGTGTTTGTGTTTGTGTTTGTGTTTGTGCTGGTGTTTGTGCTGGTGTTTGGGATCAAACTCGAGTTTTTCAGATCACCCAGATTACTCGAGGGAATGCGGATTTCCCAAAGATCTCCCGCCAAATACTTCAGCTCGAGGGGAAGGTTGGGGATACAGTTCAGTTTTTGCCACTGGTTGGGCAAAGTTTCGATTCCATACGGCTCGAGGGCGCATGACACTAAAAGATCAGCCTGATCCCCCAGTAGGCTGTGTGCTGCTGGGTTTAGCTGACTGATTTTGCCGTTGTCCACATGGAGCCATGCGTGAGAAACGCTCTCCCACACCATCTGGAGCGTTTGTACCGCTTGGGTTTGATCCCAGGTGTTGGTCATTTGGTCAACCTCGAGTGTGGGTAAAGTGCAGGTGGGTTATGGGCATAGCCGAGATTTGTGATGGAGTGATTGGTGGGAGCAAAACCGTGTCACATCGTTTTTAAAACAGCTCGAGAACACGTTTTAAACTATGGTAAACGATTCTTGGGGAATTTATCCAGTTTTTTCAAAAATACGGTTTATCTCGGGGCGTATTCAGGGTTAGGGCGGTGGAATCTGAGGGTCACTCGAGCCTGATTGGGGGAGCGTGTCAGGAACTTGGGTGGGGACGGTTTGGACGGGTTCGGTTTGGGGAACGGGTGTTTCGCTGCGTGCTTCGCTCGAGGGGGGTATGGAGGTATTTTGATTTGGGTTTGGATTTGAGTTTTGAGTGGGTAAATTTTCGGGAATGCTTTCGGGAACCGTATTGCTCGAGTCTAGGGTAGGAACGGCATCGCTTGAGGTGTTGCTCGAGGTGTTGGTACTTTGAGTTCTCGAGTTGCTAGAGTTATTCCCAGAATAATTCCCAGAAGTACGATTGGCTCGAGGGGTTTGGTTTATGGCACTGATTTTTACTTGGCTCGAGTTGGATTGGCTCGAGTTATTTTGGCTCGAGTTGACCGAGGGGTCGGGGATTACCACTTCGGTGATGTCTGCTACTGCCACCCGTCTGCCTGCCAGCCAGCGATACGTGATGCCGCTGGGTTGGGGATAGTCTTGGGGTGGGGTGTTGTTCAAAGTTGCCGCCACCATTTGCCGCCAGATTGGAGCGCTAATTGCTCCACTGTTGTATTGGCTGGGCATCACCCCACCGTTTTGATCTCCGACCCATACTGCGCCCACCAATTCGGGGGTGAACCCGACAAACCATAGATCGCGGACATCGTTGCTAGTGCCGGTTTTGCCCGCCACATTGCGTCCTACAATGCGGGCGCGGGCTGCCAAGCTGCGGCGGCCCAGATCGTCCACCACCCCTTGCAACATATCGGTGGCAATGTAAGCAGTAGTGGGTGTCCATACTCGAGTACCCTCTTCACGCAGGCTCAAGTCGAACAGTACCTTTCCAGCGGCATCGGTGACGCGCCGCAGATAGGTGGGGTGGTAATACAAACCGCCATTGGCAAAGGAACCATAGGCCGCTGCCATTTTAACCGGGCTCGTCTCGAGGGTTCCGATTGCCAAGCTCAGCCCCGCATTTTTGGGTACGGGTAGCTCGAGGGAATGCAGTTTGGATACAAACGTATCCATGCCAATGCGGTGGGCCAAACGCAAAGTGGGCAAATTGAGGCTGTGGGTCAGGGCAAAGCGCAAGGAAACTTGGCTGCCGGTGTAGCCATTATTAAAGTTTTGCGGTTCGTAGCGCCCCCCTGGGCAGCTCGAGCAGGCAAAGGAGACGGGCGAGTCCAATTCGGTGTGGGTTTGTGGGATTCCCAGCTCGAGGGCGGTGGCATAGAGTAGGGGTTTGATGGTGCTACCCACTTGCCGTTGCCCTTGGGCGGCATTGTTCCACTCAAGGCCAGCCGTGTTGCCTTCCAGTTTCTGCCCGACCATCGCCAGCACTTCGCTGCTTTTGGGATCGAGCATCACCGCGCCCAAGGTGGCTCCTTTGGGTACAAAAGCGTCTTTGGCGGCTTGCTCCGCCGCAGCTTGGGCCACAGGATCAAGGCTGGAAATCACTTTAAGGCCGCCGCCGCCGTACACCGCTTCGCGCCCAAACCGCGAACTCAACTCGATCTCGAGCTGCTGCATAAAATAGGCCGCTTTGCGGCTGGGCGGGCGCAGGTTTTTGGCCTCGCGGTTGATCAATTTGGCAGCAATCACCGTTCCCGATTGGTTATACGAAACCTGCCAACCCCGTGGCTCGAGCCTTTCCAACCAAGCCGCTTTGGATTGTGCGGTGGTGATGCGCCCATCTTCTACCATTCGCTCGAGCAGGCTTTTCATAATCGGGCGGTAGCCATTTTTGGGGTCAAAATAATCGAAATAGCGTCGTGGGTTGGGGATTAAGGTTGCCAAAAATGCACTTTCGCCCAGAGTGAGCTGCTTGGGAGGTTTGCCAAAATAGGCCAGCGATGCGGCTTTAATGCCAATCAAATCCATACTGCCGCCACTGCCCCAATACACAATATTCAAATAGGCGGTCAAAATTTGCTCTTTGCTAAAATGCCGCTCCACTTGCAAAGAAAGCATCCATTCTTTGGCTTTGCGCTCGAGGGTTCTAGCTCCCTCGAGGTCGGAGAGCAGGGTATTTTTTAGAAGCTGATTGGTCAGGGTGGAGCCGCCTTCCACCCGCTCGCCTTGGATTCCCCGCAGCAAACCCCGCCCCAAACCCCACAGATCCACCCCG
>JANYFS010000427.1 GCA_025359705.1 Deinococcales bacterium
CATCGCCATAGCGGTTTAGGCAACGGGTTCAGGTATTAGTTGATACCATCATTTCTACTTTAAGCGGTGGCTTGATGTAGTCTCGAGGGATTATTTTGATTTTACAGGATTCACTTGGAAAATCCGCTCGAGTGTGCTAAAACAAGAGCATACCCACAAAAGAACATCCGCAAGAGAACACCCCCAAAAGAACATCCCCACAAGATTGATAGGAGCTAATGTGCCAAGATTCGCCAACAAGAATAAACGGATGCTCGAGGTCAATATTTCGGGTGATAAAGTGCTGGCTTTGGCAGGCTCGATGGTGGCCTACGAAGGTTCGGTCAAGTTCGAGAAAGCCATTTTGGGCGGTGGTGGCGGGATTTTTGGCGCACTCAAGCGTGCTGCCACAGGTGAGGGCATCCCGCTCATGGCCTGTACCGGCAACGGCGTGATTTATTTTGCTAAAGATGCCCATGATGTCAATGTCCTCGAGATTTCGGGCAATAAACTGTTTGTAGAAAGCTCGAGCCTGCTGGCCTATGATCCCGCGCTCAAAACCGATGTGGCCTTCAAGGGTCTGCGCGGTATGACCTCGGGTCAGGGCTTGTTCACCACCAGCGTAGATGGTCGCGGCAGCATAGCCCTGCTCTCTTACGGCCCGCTGATTCCCCTCGAGGTTAGCCCCCAATACCCGCTGTGCGTCGATCCTGATGCGTTTGTGGCCTACCAAGGCAACCTGCAACAAGAATTTGTTTTCGATGTCAATTGGAAAAACTTTATCGGGCAAGGTTCGGGCGAAAGTTTCCAATTCAAGTTTTCGGGAACAGGTCTGGTTTATATCCAACCTGCGGAGCGTAAATAATGCCCACCTACAGCATCGTCAACGAAAAACTATTGCAAATCGACCTTGCCAGCGAAGAAGTCCTCGCCAAAAAGGGCGCAATGATCGCCTACAAAGGTGCGGTCAACTTTCAAGGCGCTCTGCTTTCAGGCGGACGCTTATCCGAAGTCGCCATGCGCCAAGTGGCGGGGGAAGGCTTAAAACTGATGAAAGCCAAAGGTACAGGTGAGGTTTTATACGCCCACCACGGCCTACTGGTCAATCTGCTCAAACTGACTGGCGAGCGCTTATACATCGAAAGCGATTATGTTTTGGCCTTCGATGCAAGGCTGCGCTCTGGCACCGAATTTCTAGGCAACCAAGGCGGGGTTGGCGGCCTTGTGCGCGGCGCAATGGCAGGCCAAGGCTTGTTCACCACCACCCTCGAGGGCCACGGAGAATGTGCGGTTCTCTCGAGCGGCGACATGATCGAACTGACCGTCGATCCCAACAAACCCGTCTTCGTCGATCCCCAAGCCTACGTCGCCCACAAAGGCAACCTCTCCACCAGTATCCACACCGATGTCTCGTGGAAAACCTTCGTAGGTCAGGGTTCTGGCGAAAGTTTCCAGTTCAAGTTTGTAGGAACGGGCAGTGTGTATATTCAAGCCGACGAAAGGTAGAGAATTGTTATTCGTTATTCGTTATTCGTTATTCGTAGAAGAAAAAGAACGTAGAAGAATTTGATACCCCTCGAGCCAAAATTTTTACGGCGAAATACCAAAAAAGCAAGATAATAATACATTATTCTTACCCTCTTACCCTCGCTCTCTCGAGCGCAAAGCGCTACTCGCCCTCAATCTTCCCCCTCGAGGTAACATGCAAACCTACACCCCAGATAACCTCCCCAAAGATGATAACATCAACCCTTACGCTTTTTGCGTGCAAGTGGTTAAAGACTTCATCATTCGCAAAGGCAAGATGATTGCCTATTACGGCAATCTGCGCTTCGAGTCGGTGGGATCGAACGTGATCGACATGATGATTTCTCAGTCGTTCAATGCACCCTCTTATGGTGGCGATTACATTGTAGCTACAGGCCGTGGTCAGTTGATCTTGGGTGATCGTGGTAATCATATCAACAGTTACGATCTCGAGGATGCCAATATGACCCTGCGCGAAAGCAACTTGCTGGGTTTTGAACCTACCCTCACCTGCGAAGAATGTGTGATTCCCGGTTATTTAACCCTGCTAGGAACGGGTAAGATCCTAGCCTCGAGCAATGGTATGGTGCATTTTATGGAACCCCCTGTGCGGGTTGACCCCGAAGCTTTGTTGGGTTGGGCCGATTGTCCTACACCTTCTTATCATCATGATTATGCTTATGTCAAAGATGTGATGAGTTTGGTGGCTACCGTAGTGGGGCTTAAAACCAGCGGCGAAGAAAAACAAATTAATTTTTCTGGAACAGGTACAGTTTTGATACAATCCTCCGAATCGAATTTAAAAGGGCGCTCCGATTTACAGTCGATCATTGCTCAGGTTTCTGGATTGCATCAAAATGATTTACAGGCGTTGAGTAATAATATTACCCAACGCCTACGCAACGACTAGAGCGGTAATTCATTTTTATTTCCACAATAGTGACCTGTCACTGTAAGACAAACCCCCCGCTCGAGTGTAGGGGGGTTAAAATTTTAAAGCTCGAGGATTTAGTTTTAGTGTTTAGCGTTAGTGTTTAGCGAATGCCGTACAACAACTCAACGGTGAGCTGGTCGATTTTCTCGAGGCCCATTCCGCGAGCGCCCAAAGCTAGGCGGTCTACGGGCATGGCTTTGAGGGCGGCGGCGTTGGCGGGGCTGTACTTCTTGCTCAGTCCCTCGAGCGCGGCATCACGCACGAAGTATTCGCTGAGCGCAGCTTGAATCTCGGGGTCGGCGTTGTACTGGCGCACTTTTTCCTCGAGGATCAGGTAGGTGCGGATACACCCCTTGGCAAATGCCCAAACCCCCGCTTCGTCTTCGGTACGCAGAGCATGTGCGTCGAAGTGTTTGGGGCCGCTGTAGGTGTTGTCGAGAAGCAACTTGACCAAGTGGAAGCACATCTTGAGGTTCTCGGCACCAAAGCGCAAATCTTGATCGAAGCGACCTATTTTCTGGTCGTTCAGGTCAATGTGGAACAACTTGCCCGCATCGAGGGCTTGGGCTACTGCGTGTGGGAAGCTCAAGCCCGCGATGGTTTCGTGGGCCACTTCGGGGTTCACCCCCACCATTTCGGGATTGTCTAAGGTGGCAATGAAGCCTAGCGCACTGCCTACGGTGGGCAAATAGATGTCGGCTCGAGGTTCGTTGGGTTTTGGCTCGAGGGCAAATTTGTAATCGTAACCTTGATCTTTGGAGTATTCGCACAAAAAGTTCAGGGAATCGCGGAAGTGACCCAGTGCATCCATGGTTTTGCTGCCTGCGTCCACTTCCGAACCTTCACGCCCCCCCCAGAATACATAAATTTTTGCGCCCAATTCTGCGCCCAAGTCCATGCTTTCCATGGTTTTTTGCAAAGCGTAGGCCCGCACTCGAGCGTCTGCCGAGGTAAACGCGCCGTCTTTGAAAGCGGGGTCGCTGAACAGGTTGGTGGTCGCCATAGGTACGATCACATTGTTGTCACTGAGCGCTTGTTTAAACTCTTTGACGATGGCATCGCGCTCGGCTGCGGTTGCATCGATGGGTACCAGGTCGTTGTCGTGCAAATTTACGCCCCAGACTCCCAATTGACCCAATTTTTCCACCACGTAGGGGATGGGCAAAACGTGGCGGGTAGGCCCACCAAAAGGATCGCGGCCTGGGTTATTGACCGTCCAAAGTCCAAAAGTAAATTTATCTTCGGGTTTTGCGGTGTAGCTGCTCATGTTTTCTCCTGTATTTCGCATGTTCGTCACATGTTCGGTGGGTTCATCTCAGCGAACGTGGATTCACTCGAGGGGGGTGTATTGGTCGAAGTATTGGTCGAAGTATTGGTCGAAGATTCTGAATTTGTAAGTTGATTTTACTTATTAAAAGATAGCGTTATTCTGCGCCTTTGTCAATGGGTTTGGCAGGTTAGTTTTGAAACCAATCGCACACAAACCAAAACTTAGGCTGAAACAAAAATACATCCCAGATTTTTAGACCTTCAAATCATACCGTGATTGCACTCGAGGTTCCACTCCTAAGCCACACTACGCTAGATAGCTCCTAAGTACCTCCCATATCAGATTTAGAAAATCTCTAAATCTGATAGCGACCAACGGGAGTGGGAGTAGGGCAAAGAAGTTCCTATCAGCGTCGTGGAAGATTTCGAGCTTTGAGAGAATATCTGAAACATAGCTGGGAGGAACTTAGGTCAGATTTAGAGTTTTGACAGCCAGATCCACAGCCGAAAATAGATAACCAGAGCTAAGCCATTTCCCCAATTTCTCCCCCTCGAGCGGCTTGCTATACTGCGTGACATGGAACACCGTTTTCAAGTCGATTTGCGCGGCATCATCGAAATCCTTTCCGAACACCTCTATAGCGGCCCAGAGGTTTTTCTGCGCGAACTGCTGCAAAACGCGGTGGATGCCATCACCGCACGGGAAAAACTCGAGCCACCCTCGAGCCAAACCTCGAGCGAATCCTTCTCGCCCCAAATCACCCTCGAGCTACAGCGTGATCCAGATGGTACCCCGCTGCTGATTTTTAGCGACAACGGGGTGGGCTTGACCGAAGCCGAAGTGCATCAGTTTTTGGCGACCATTGGCAAAAGCAGTAAACGCGAAGTGGGAGGCCAAGGCTCGAGCGATTTTATTGGGCAATTTGGGATTGGTTTGCTGTCTTGTTTTGTGGTCTCCAGCGAGCTGCATTTGCTGAGCCGTTCTGCCAAAGGCGGCGGAATTGTGGAATTTCGCGGTTCGCCCGAGGGGAATTATGGGGTGCGAAACGTGCCAGAAAGTGAACTGGCCTCCATGTTTCAGCGTCCGCTCGAGATCGGCTCGAAGGTGATTTTGCGGGCCAAGCCCGAAATGAAAGACTATTTTGATTTTAATTTTCTGCTCGAGCGGGGGAGACGGTACGGGGGCTTGTTGCCATTTCCGATTCATTTGGAACACACCGAACAATCTACGGTACAATCTACAGTACAACGGGTACAGATCAACGCGCGTGGCGCACCGTGGCGGGCCGAATACCCTTCGCGGGAGGCGGTGGGTTTGAGGCCGTTGGCATTCACCACCAAACGCACAAAAAAAGCCCACTGTGGCGCAAGAT
>JANYFS010000476.1 GCA_025359705.1 Deinococcales bacterium
CTCAGCTTTTGGGGGATACATCTCGGATAGCTCACGCCCCACCATCAGATTAGCCATTTGGTGTAGGGTCATGCTGTCCGCCGATTTGGTAACTACGACCCGCCCATCGCGCAATACGGTCACACGGTCGCACATGCGCTGTACCTCGTCAAGTTTGTGTGAGATGTAGAGCATGGTCACACCTTTGCTTTTTAGAGTGTGCATCACATCAAACAGTTTTTCCCTTTCTTGAGGGGTTAGGGTAGCGGTGGGTTCATCTAGGATCAGAACGGAAGCGTCGCGCAGCAGGGCTTTGGCAATCTCCACCATCTGACGATGCGGTACGATGAGATCGCGCACCTTGGTGCGAGGGTCAAGCTGCAAACCGACCTGCTCGAGCGCGCCTGAGGCACCTGCGTTCATCGCTGCGTTGTCCAGAAGAAAGCCACGCCGCAGTTCGTGACCCAAATATAAATTTTCGGCGATTGAAAGATCCTCAGCCTGGTTGAACTCCTGATGCAACAATACGATCCCCAGATGCTCGGCTTCGCGGCTCGAGCGCAAGGTGATTTCCCGACCCTCAAGCATAATATGTCCACTCGAGGGGGGTTGATAGCCGCCTAGAATCTTCATCAGGGTGGACTTGCCCGCGCCGTTTTCGCCAATGAGCGCGTGAATCTCACCTTTTTGCAGACTTAAATTCACTTCATGCAGCACCTGCACTTTGGAAAAATGTTTGCTGACCGCTCTGAACTCGAGGTAAGGACGATTGCCGTTCATATGCTCCTACTTTGGCTTTTTTCAGGAGGCTCTAGACAGCTCAACAAGCTCAGTACCCCTGCCCCAATCAGCCCACCTTCCTGCTCGAGCGTGCTGAGGTTAATGTCTAGGTGGCGGGTGGAGAGGGTCAGGGAGCGGCGGTAAACGCTTTGACGGATGGAAGCCAGCCACAACGGTTCCAGGTTGCTCAGGCCCCCCGCCAACACGATGTGGGAGGGATTGAAGAAGTTAACCAGCGAAGCCAGCATCTGCCCGATGAGCTTGCCTGAGCGTTGAATCAAAGCACTGGCGACGGGATCTCCTTCTCGACTTGCTCGAGCCACAGTATGGGAACTAATGGGTTCATCTGTGGCTAGGGCTTCAGCCAGTAAGCGACTCTCCCCACGTTCAGCAGCCTGTTGCCCTTCACGGGCCAGAGCAGATCCTGCCGCCATGACTTCCACGCAGCCCGCATTCCCGCAGTGACAAAGGGGCCCCAGGGGATCCACACAGATATGGCCCACATCTCCTGCTGCCCCGTTTGCTCCACGGTAGATGCGCCCACCACATATGATCCCACAGCCGATGCCCGTAGCCACTTTGACTACAATGAAATTCTCCGAGAAGCGCCGACGCTGCCAAAGCTCACCTAGGGCCAGCACATTCGCATCGTTATCTATAAACACGGGGGCTGAAAGGGTAGCACTGAGATCGTCACGCACCGAAAATCCCTCCCAACCGGGCATGATCGGAGGATTGACCAGCAGACCACTACCGAAGTCCACTGGACCTGGTACCCCCATGCCCACTGCCAGCACCCTATCGACGGTCAGACCCTGCTGCAACAAAAGCACTTTGAGCACTGCCTTGATTCGGGTCATCCCCAGCATTGGCCCTTGGCGCACGTCCAGCGCCTCTCGATGCTGGCACAATATTTTAAAGGTTGGATCCAGCAAAGCCATGCTCAGATGACTTGCGCCCAAATCTATCGCCAAAAGCACGCCCAAGGTGCGGCTCATACACAGAGTTTCAGGCTTGCGACCCCCGCTTGATGCACCGAGGCCTTCTTCCTCGAGCAGACCCAAGTCAAGCAGCGCTGAAACTGTTCCCCCCAGCTTGCTCTTGGAGTAGTCCAGACGCTCGAGCAAGTGACCGCGTGAAGTAGAACGCGACCATAGCACAGCGTCAAGCACCTCACGTGAAGTCGGACTCAGTGCGCTCCAAGGAGAATTGATCGTACGATTTAGAGCAATATTCACAGTTTCCCTCTCTAAGCAGTCGAATCTGGATAGAGACGACCCATCCATGAGTCTTCCCATGTTCACCCATAGCTACCACGCAAGCTCGGTATTCGAAACCTCGATCCCTTCAATAAGGCCTGAACTTTAATCCCTGGACTTTAATCCCTGAACTTTAATCCCTGAACTTTAATGCCTGAACTTTGCTGTGGTTCGAGTTTAAGCTCACAGACTTAGTACGGTCAAGCGCAAACTTAGATCAAAAATAAATCGAAGTTGTGCATTTTTGTTTAGATGAAGGTGCAAGGGTTTGGGTCAGGATCAGTTCACGCTCGAGGGGTACTCCTTAAAATGTGAAACTGTGAGGGTGAAAGCCCAGCCCAGTACCTACACCACCTACCTCGAGAGCCAAGTTTTTGGTGCATCGTTTAGAATTAAAGAAACCACCCCAGGAGTAACACCTAAGGAGTAACAATTATGGCAAGACCTGTCACCTTATTCACTGGACAATGGGCCGACCTTCCCCTCGAGCAACTCGCTCCCTTAGCCAAACAAATGGGCTACGACGGCTTAGAATTGGCGTGTTGGGGTAATCATTTTGATGTCCAAGCGGCCCTCGAGAATGAAAACTATATTTCTGAGAAAAAAGCCCTGCTCGAGCAGCATGAACTGACCTGTTATGCCCTCAGCAACCATCTGGTGGGACAGGCGGTGTGTGACCTCATTGACCTGCGCCATAAGAGCATCCTTCCCCCTCGAGTGTGGGGAGATGGAGATGCCGAAGGGGTACGGACTCGAGCCGCGCAAGAGATGATGGATACGGCCCGAGCCGCCCAAAAGATGGGTCTCGAGGTGGTGAATGGCTTTACTGGCTCGAGTATCTGGCATAGCCTTTACGCTTTTCCACCCACTTCACAAGAGTATTGGCAGGCTGGATTTGACGACTTTGCAAGGCGCTGGCTACCTATTCTCGAGGTTTTTGACACCTGTGAAGTCAATTTTGCGCTCGAGGTTCACCCCACCGAAATCGCCTTCGATATCGCGAGCGCCGAGCGTGCGCTGGAGGCACTCGGGGGTCATCAGCGCTTTGGGTTCAACTATGATCCCAGCCATTTGGCCTATCAGCATGTAGATTACATAACCTTTATTCGCAAATTCTCGAGCCGCATTTTTCACGTTCACATGAAGGATGTTTGGTGGGGGCACGGCAGTGGTGAGGCTGGGGTGTTTGGCGGGCACACCAGCTTTGGGGACTCGAGACGCTACTGGGATTTTCGCAGTATCGGACGTGGCGATATCAAATTCGAGGACATCATCGTAGCACTCAACGATGTTGGCTACGCTGGCCCACTGAGTGTGGAATGGGAGGACTCAAGGATGGACCGAATTCATGGGGGTAGCGAGAGTGCGGCTTATTGCAAGAGATTGGATTTTAAACCCCCGAGCGTGGCTTTTGATGCCGCTTTCGAACGATAGTAGCGATAATTTTGTAAACCCCTCGAGTTACCAATGGCTGGGCTGTTGGGTATTTTCCCCTCCCCCCTCGAGAGACTTCATAGCGACCTGAGTCTCTGCAGGCCAATTGTCTTATTTTTCGGCTTTGGATAAATGATGTTTCAACTCGCCCAGCTCAGTACCTGACACTTTAAAGATTTAGTTGTCCCAAACGAGAAAAAGGGGTCATCAGCAGCGCCAATAGCGTCTGGATCACGGGTTTTCCCCAACGCAATGCGTCTGCGAGCACTTCCCAGCCATAGGTACACATACTTTTTGCCTTATGCC
>JANYFS010000477.1 GCA_025359705.1 Deinococcales bacterium
TTGGTAACAGGTTTGTCGGGGAAAACGCGGATGTAGATTTTACCACCACGTCTAAAGTAACGGCTCATCACAATTCGGCACGCTTCGATCTGATTGGACTTGATCCAAGCAGGCTCGTCGGCAATCAAACCAAAGTCTCCGAAGGCCACATAGTCGCCGCCTTTGGTGGCTCCGTTCATCCGTCCACGGAACTGCTTACGGTACTTGGTACGTTTAGGAAGCAGCATCTTCTCCCCCCTTACCGCCACCCGTGCGGCGGCGCGATTGTGGACGACGGCGATTACGATCTCCGCCACGGTCTCCACGATCATCCGATTTGGGCTTAGGTGCAGGAGCAACCCGTACTTCCGACTTACCGATTTTCTCGCCGTTAAAAACTAAAACCTTGATGCCAATGATGCCATAAGTGGTTTTCGCCAAAGCGGTTCCGTAGTCGATGTCGGCACGCAGGGTGTGCAAAGGCACACGGCCCTCGAGGACTTTTTCTTGGCGGGCTTGTTCGGCTCCGCCCAAGCGACCCGACAAAATGATCTTGATTCCTCTTGCGCCCGACTCCATCACCCGTTGGGCGGCCTGTTTCATAGCCCGCCTAAAAGCAAAGCGTCGCTCGATTTGCTCAGCAATCCGCAAAGCAACCAAAGGAGCGCACAAGTTGGCGTTGGGAATCTCAGCAACGTTGACCGCCACATTGACTCCGCCCACCATGCGTTCAATCGATTCACGAATACGCTTGATCTGCTCGCCACCTCGACCAATCACCACGCCGGGTTTGGCGGCGGAGATGATCACATTGATTTGTTGACCCGCACGCTCGATTTCGACTTTAGCCAAACCTGCGTCTTTGAGGGTTTTTCCAACCAGTTGGCGAATCTTACCGTCTTGCACAAGCAATCTGGCGTAATCCTTTTTACCTGCATACCAACGGCTGCTCCAATCGCGAGTAATTCCTAGGCGAAAGCCCAGTGGATTAATTTTATTTCCCATGGCGTTCCTCGACGATGATGGTGATGTGGCTGGTGCGCTTTTTCATAGTGTCACCACGTCCACGGGCGCGGGGCAACACGCGCTTGAGGGTTGGGCCTACATCAACACAGGTTGATTTGACAAACAACTGACTCTCTTGCATATCAAAATTATTGGTGGCGTTGTGCTTGGCGCTGTTTAGCACCTTGGACACCACTTCGGCAGCACCTTTGGGCAAGAAGCGCAAGATGTTTTCGGCATCAGTCACGGACTTGCCGCGAATCGCATCCACCACCAGGCGAGCCTTGCGGGGGGCTACCCGCACATATTTAGCAATCGCTCGACCTTGCATTATTTCCTCTTGGCGGCCTTGGTGTTTTTATCCGCACCATGGCCTCGGTAGTTGCGAGTGGGTGAAAATTCACCCAGTTTGTGACCGATCATGTTCTCGCTGACAAAAACAGGAACATGCTGTTTACCGTTGTAGACCGCCAAGGTATGACCGATCATCTCAGGAACAATGGTGGAGCGACGGCTCCAGGTTTTAATCACACGCTTTTCGTTTTTATCGTTTAGCGCATCCACTTTGTCGAGGAGATGTCCATCCACAAAGGGACCTTTTTTCAAACTACGGGGCATTCTCTCATCTCCTCAATTACTTACGGCGGCTGATGATAAAGCGGCTGCTGACCTTACGGCGCTTGCGGGTCTTCTGACCCTTAGCCAATTTACCAGTGGGCGAAACGGGGTGACGGCCTGTACCAGTGCGGCCTTCGCCCCCACCATGTGGGTGATCTACCGGGTTCATCGAGCTGCCCCGTTGCACGGGTTTTTGACCCATCCAGCGGCTGCGGCCTGCTTTACCCAGCACGATATTTTTATGCTCGGCATTGGAAACCGTTCCGACAGTGGCATAGCACTCACAGTGGATGCGACGAAGCTCGCCGCTGGGCAGACGTAGGATGACGTAATCGCCTTCCTTACCTTGAATCTGCACGCTGGTGCCTGCCCCTCGAGCGATTTGACCGCCGCGACCGGGAACCATCTCGACATTGTGAACCACGGTACCTACGGGCATAAAACGCAAAGGCATGGAGTTGCCGACTTTGGGTTCGGCTTCGGGGCCAGCCACCACGGTCATGCCCGTTTTCAAACCTTCGGGAGCCAAGATATAACGCTTTTCTCCGTCAAGGTAGTGCAACAAGGCAATGCGGGCGCTGCGGTTGGGATCGTATTCAATGCTGGCGACTTTGGCAGGAACGCCTGCTTTGTCACGGCGCTTGAAGTCGATGATGCGGTACAGACGCTTGTGTCCGCCACCGATAAAGCGGCTGGTGATGCGTCCGTAGTTGTTGCGTCCACCGGTGCGCTTGAGGCCCACGGTCAGGGATTTCTCGGGACGAACTTTGTCCAATCCAGAGAAATCTGCCGTGGTCATTTGGCGGCGCGATGGGGTATAGGGAAGATATTTCTTAACAGCCATGTCAATACTCCTTACATCAATCCCTCGAGGGCTTCGATTTTCTGACCCTCGGCGAGTTTGACGATGGCTTTCTTGCGGTTCACGCGTTGGCCTTCAAAACGGCCTACCCGCTTGAATTTTCCGTCAAGATTTTGGGTGTTGACGGCGACCACTTTGACTCCGAAAGCCTCTTGGACAGCTTGCTTGATTTCAGTTTTGGTGGAACCCAACTTCACCCAGAAGGTGTAGACTCCACGCTCAAAGCCTGCATAGGCTTTTTCTGAGATCAAAGGTGCTTTGATCACATCAAAGGGATTCATGCATTCACCTCGTCTTGTGAGGAATCTTGGGCAGGCTCGAGGACAACTGCATCGATCACCAAACGCTCGTGGCGCAAGATGTCGTAAACATTCAAGCCGACCACAGGCAAAGGAGTGACCCAAGTCAGGTTACGGGCCGCGCGACGAACCATTTCGTCGTCTGTGACCAAGAAAACCCGCTCGCTGCCGTCCAAGCCGTGTGCTTTGGCCCAGGCCAAAAAGCCTTTGGTCTTGCCGTCGAGATCGAACCCATCGACTGCCACCAATTTGCCTTGCTCGAGGCGATCTTTGAGGGCCATTGCCAAACCGAGTTGGCGAACTTTTTTGGGCAAGGTGTAGGCGTAGGAACGGGGCTTGGGGCCGAAGGCCACACCGCCACCCACGAAGGTAGGGACGCTGCGATCACCGTGACGCGCATTACCCGTACCTTTTTGACCATACATCTTGTGACCCGAACGTCCGACTTCAGCTCGAGTTTTAACGCTGGCCGTACCACGACGGCGCTTAGCCAACTGCCAAGAGACCACTTCGTGCAAAATACCTGGATTAACTTCAGGCAACTCGAGGTCGATAACACGACCTCCATTTTTACCCACAACGGTTAGTTGGGACATGACTTACTTGCCTCCCTTAGAGGCGGCCTTAAGCACCACGAGTCCGCCGTTGGGTCCAGGAATGCCCCCACGGATCAGAATCAGGTTCTCTTCAGAACGCACTTCAACAACCTCGAGGTTGACGATGGTGATTCGCTCAACACCGTAACGACCTGCCATGCGCTTCCCTTTGTACACACGACCCGGGGTTTTACGCTGACCAATCGAACCTGGGCGACGGTGCCATTTTTTAGCACCGTGACTGGCAGGCCCACCGGCGAAACCCCAACGACGCATCACACCCATGGTGCCACGTCCTTTGGTGATTCCTTCGACATCAATGATTTCACCATCGGCGAAGATGTCCACGTTAATGGCATCGCCCTCGACGGTGAAGTCACGGAATTCGCGCAAATAGCGCACGGTGGTTAGGTTTGCTTTTTTCAAATGGCCCAACATGGGTTTTTTGATAGCTTTGGCTTTGCGCTCGCCCAAACCGACTTGGATGGCTTGGTAGCCATCGGTGGCAACGGTTTTGCGCTGTACCACGGGGCAAGGCCCAGCCAAGACCACAGTGACAGGAATGACTTTATCGCCTTTCCAGATCTGGGTCATGCCGATTTTGGTACCGAGGATACCCTTGCTCATCGGCTTCCTCCGACGGTTTTGATCTCGATGTCCACACCGGTGGGCAAATCGAGGGTCATCAGGCTGTCGATGGTCTTTTTGGTGGGATTTTCGATGTCCACCAAGCGGTTATGGGTGCGGATTTCGAAATGCTCGCGGCTGTCCTTGTCGATAAAGGGTGAGCGAAGCACGCAGAAACGGCGGATGCGGGTGGGCAAAGGAACAGGGCCACTGACCTTTGCTCCAGTGCGGCGCACCGTATCAACAATTTTAGATGCGCTCGAGTCTAGCGACTTGTGGTCGAACCCGCGCAGTTTGATGCGAATTTTGGGAGCGTTCATGCTTTTGACACCTACTGATGGTTGAAACGTGAAGATTGCGTGACAGATTGCACGGATGCCTGTTAAGGCTCAGAAGTGCTTAGAGAAAGGAGGGTTGCCCCTTTCCCTAAGCGAACCAGATGCAGGAGTTACTCAAGGGCAGTAACGCTTACTCGAGGATTTTAGAAACTACGCCTGCACCCACGGTGCGTCCACCTTCTCGGATGGCGAAGCGCAATCCTTCTTCC
>JANYFS010000432.1 GCA_025359705.1 Deinococcales bacterium
CGCACATCGCGCTCAAAGGCGCGGCGATTGGGTAAACGGGTTAAAACATCGTGGGTGGCAGCGTAATCCGCTTCTTGAATCGCCCGCTCGAGTTCGGCGGAGCGCCGCTTGAGCGATTCGTAGAGGCGGGCAGTCTCGAAGGCAAAGGCTACACTTTCGGCAATCTGGCTGAGCTGTCCGAGATCGCTGTGTCCGAGTGGGCGCTCGAGGTTGGATTCTACGCACAGGGTTCCCAAAATTTTGTTGGCGACCTGAATCGGCACACAAATCAGGTGATCCAGCTCCGCATCGGCCTGTTGCCAGTCGGGGTCTTGTACGGTGCTATTGACCAAAGCAGGTAAACCCGTGCGGGCCACCCGACCATTGATGCCAAAGTCCAGCGACATTTGCAAGAAAGGATTGTGATAACCCACCACTGCTTGGCAATGCAACATCCCCTCCTCGAGCGAGTAAATCGAGATGTGCTGATAATGATAGGCTTGGCGGATTTCCTCGAGCAGACGTTCGCTGAATTCTTTGCTCGAGCGGCTAGGGGCCACACTGCTGGAGATGTGCGAACGCAAGCGCTCGAACCTCGAGCGCTGCTGCTCTTGGGTATAGAGGCGGGCATTCTCGAGGGCTACCGTGGCAATCGAAGCAAAGCGGCCCAGTAGCTCGAGGTCATCTTGGGCAAAGCGCTCGAGGTAGAGGGTATCGGCAACCACCAAAGCCCCGATGGGCCGCGCGCGCGGCCCCAAAGTCACCAGCATAAAAGAGCGGTACGGCGAGATCTTTATAACCTTTCGCTGGCTAGCCCAAGCCAGATAATCTCCCAAAACACAGTCTTGACCGGTCAAAAGCAACTCACCAATCAAACCTTCGCCAATGCGTATATTTTTAGATGCGCCTTGCCCCAGTTGGCGCACCAAAGAAAGGGTCTCGGCTCGAGGTTCACGCAAGTACAAAATGGCTTGATCGGCTTCAAAAAGGGTGGCGGCCCGCTCGAGGATCGAATCGTAGAGCTTTTCCAGCTCGAGTTCTCCAGAGAGTTCGCGGCTCATTTCGGTGAGGGCTTCCAGCAGTTCGGCGCGGCGGCGAGAATCGGCCTCGGCACGTCGGGCCAAGGTATAGAGGCGGGCATTCTCGAGGGCAACTTTGGCAAGGGCGGCGTAGCGCTCGAAGGCTTCTAGGTCGTCGCCCGAAAAATCTTTGGTTCCTTGGCTGTCACCCAGCAGCAAAATCCCCAAGGGTTGCTGCGGCGAACCCAAAGAAACCATCATGCTGGAGCGCTCGAGTGGGCGATCCATCAGCCAAGCTTGCTGCCATACGGTATTGCCAAAACTGCCATAGTACGCTCTACCGCTCGAGTCCATGCCGTGGCGCATATTGAGGGGCAAGGTCAGGATTTGCACCATCGAGGTACCGACTTGCCCCACCCGCTCGAGGGTATGGTTGGTCTGTTGATACAGATAAAGCGCTCCTACATCGGCTTTAAACAAAGAAACGGCCTGTTCCACCATAGCGTCGTACAAACGATCCAGCTCGAGTTCGCTGGATAAGGCTTGTGAAAGCTGCCCCAAACCCTCGAGCAAATTGGCTCTGGCCCGAATTTGTTTTTCAGCCTGGCTCAATTCCTCGAGCAAATGGGCATTGCTCAGGGCCACCGCAGCCAAGGCCGCAAAGCGCTCCAGCAGTTCTAGGTCGGTTTCGGTAAAGGCCATGCTCTCGAGGCGGTAGCCCAAGCACAACACCCCAACCACTTTGGTTTTGACCCGCAAGGGCGCGAACAGCAAAGAATGATATGGCCCCCCCAATTGCTCGAGTCCTTCGGTTTGCATAGCATTGGGAATACACAACGAACGCCCCTGCTCCAACATTTTGCGAAGTGGGCCGTCAGTGCGAAAACGATGCCCCACCTCGAGGTCATATTCACCCATTTTGATCTTCAGCTCGAGAGAAGGCCAACCCAGCGGCCCCGAGACCACCTCAAAATAACCGCCGATTTCGGTGTCTAGCAGATCTTTGGCAAGCTCGAGGGTTTGGTGCAACAACTGAGCAGGATCATGCTGGGCCACCACATCTAGGCCCAAGGCATGTAAGGCCGACAACTGCCGCAACTGGCGGCGATTTTGCCGCTCAGAATGGATTCCTAGCGTAAGCAAAGATTCGATTTTTTCGTTTTGATCCCCGAGTTTTTGGTACAGATCTTGACTCTCTAGCCACCACGCCAAAGCGGGTTGAAACCGCTCGAGCAGTTGGATTTCGGTGTCGTTGAGTGGCCCCAACTTCAGTGGTCTGACCCACCAGAGCAACCCCAACAATCGCCCCATCCGCTCGAGGCGCAAGCTGCCCCATTCTTCAGTTTCAGTTTGCAAAAACGTGAAAGCTGCGGCGGTTTGGATCGCATTTAGAAAAAAGTTGTGTTGTTGTTGCTCCGAAATGTGATCAGAAGCAATGATGGCAGAAGCACCAATATAACGATCTCCATAATTATGAATGGGTTTAATTGAGGTTATATTGGGATTGCCAGCAAAGTGATCCATAAACGAATGAAAGGGAGGGCGTTCGGGCAGGTGGCTTTCCATATCATGCCCCGCCAAGGTCTCGAGTACCTCTTGATCCCACCACTGTACCCCCCCTCGAGCGAAATTGAGGGTCTCGGATAGCAGTGAAAATGCCACCTCGAGACTCGACTCGAGGGTCGATTCTTGGCGAGGCCACAAGCCCACTGCCTCCCATTCGTCGAAGTGGTTAAGGAGATGGGCAGTTTGGGTTTCAGGTTGTATGAAATCACCCTTGGTATTGGTCATTAGTTTAGGTTTGCACCGCCATCGAGAACCCTACTTCAGTATATGCCTAGTATATCTCCCCAATGGGCTTATAGGTAATATGATAGCTCTTCAATTTTGGCTTCAATTGCTTTTTAGTGTGCATAATGCCCAATTTAATTCTAACATTTTCCCAAAATGATATCAGCATTTGCTCGAGCGAAGCATTTGGAAATACTTCCAAAATAAATCAAACTCGTTTTGTTCCACTGGATTCAGGTACACTCGATTCAGATACACTCGAACCATTGTTCATGGGCCAACTTGTAAGAGATCATTACAAAAGGTCATTACAAAATCCTGCTACAAAATTCCGCTACAAAATCAGCATGGCATCACCCAAGCTGTAAAAGCGGTAACGCTCGAGCAGTGCGGTTTGATAGGCACGCTCGATCCGTTCTATTCCCGCTAGGGCCGAAACCAGCAAAATCAAGGTGGAATCGGGCAGGTGAAAGTTGGTGATCAGCGCGTCGATGACTTTAAAAGAATAGGGCGGGTGGATAAAAATAGCAGTCTCGCCCGCCCCAACCTCGAGCCGATTGTTGTGCCAAGCACTCTCGAGCGCCCGCACGGTGGTGGTTCCTACCGCAATGATCCGTCTGCCCTCGAGCTTGGCTTTTTCGATGGCCTGAGCGGTGCTTGGGGGAATGTCAAAGACCTCTTGGTGCATCTGGTGATCCTCGAGCCGCCCTTTGATCGGTTTGAAGGTTCCTGCACCCACATGCAAGGTCAAAAAATGGGTTTCCACGCCCATGTCCCGCACCTTTTCCAGTAAGGTTTCGGTAAAGTGTAAACCCGCTGTAGGCGCAGCCACACTGCCCTTTTCTTTGGCGTAAACCGTTTGATAGCGCTCGGCTGCACTCGAGCCGACCTGCGAATTTTGGGGATCGTGCTGGATGTAAGGCGGCAGCGGTAAACTTCCTAGTTCATCCAACAGCGGCTTGATGTCGCGGTCAAAACGCAGCATCCGCGCCCCATCCTCGAGGGTTCCCACAATGGTGGCAGTGGCTTTGCCATCGCCAAAAATCAGGGTCTCACTGGCTTTGCGGGCGGGCTTCAGGTAGGCACTCCACTCGAGCGGGGAAAATTCTCGCAAGAGCAACACCTCGAGTTTGCCACCTGTGGGTTTTTTGGCCTCGAGCCGCGCGGGAATTACTTTGGATTCGTTGAACACCAACACATCCCCAGGGCGCAAATAGTCGGTAACATCCCGAAAAATGCGGTGTTCGAGGGTGTTATTGGAATGCAAAACCATCAAACGGCTCGAGTCGCGTGGCTCGAGGCCCGTTTGGGCAATAAGTTCTGGGGGAAGGGTGAAAAGTGGGGGCATTTTGGGTTTTCCGTTTTTTGTTGGGTGGTTCGTTATTCGTTATTCGTGGTTCGTTAAAGATGGTGACTCGAGGGAGGGATTTTATAGTCTTTGATTTTGATTTAAAAGATTAGGTGGCTCGAGGGTAGTTTGCTAGAAAATTAAGGCAGGGCGGGTTTAAAACCCGCACCCTACAAAAGATGTAAAAATAAACTAAAAGATCTTTTTCTCGCGCTCTCTTTTTCTCGCCCTCTCGTTTTATACTCTTACTCTCGAGCTTTCTTATTCACGGGCATCAAGCCGTCTTCAATTTCAACCAGTGGCGTGAATTTATCTACGCAATCAATTAAACGTTGGGCGGTGGTTTCTTTGAAGGCGATCACTTCGGTGCGGATGCCGCGCTCCATAAATACCTCGAGCATATCGGCAAAGTCGCCGTCGCCACTGCCCAAAACCATCACGTCTAGGTGATCCATCAATCTTGCCATGTCCGCCACCATGCCCATGTCCCAATTGCCTTCCCAGATGGGCTTGCCTTGATCATTGACATGGTTGATATGCAGGTTCATGCGGCGGACACGGTAGCCCAAGGTGCTGAGTTTGTAGATGAAAGGCCAGGCGCTGGTATCGCTTTCGCGCTCGACCACGTAGGCCACGGCCCGCACCAGGTGGCGGTCTGCTACCGCGTAGCGCAGGATGCTTTCAAAGTTGACCGTGCGCTCGTGGTAGTCTCGAGCGGAATGGTACAGGTTTTGGGTGTCGATGAACACGCCCACTCGAGGTTTATCGGTGACAAATTGGCTCATTTATAGTTTCTCGCTTTATGGTTTTAACTGATTTTGGCTGCTGGATGGCTCTGATTATGGGCTGAAACAAAATACCGCTCGAGCCAGCATAGCACGCATAGGGGTTGCGCGGGTATGGCTCGAGCAAAATAGTTTAGGGTTTCAAAATGGGCAATACAATTGAAACTATCCCCGCACTTTGGCAAATGGTTAGCAAATGCGCTCGAGCGTGTCCCGATATTATAAAGCCTATATCTTTACGAAAGTCCTCAAGTTCGACTGCATTCAATTTAATTTGGTCAAGCTCGATCCCCGAAATCTTAAAGTATGCTGTAATAAACATTTTAATATTACCACATGAATTGTCAGTGTTAGTCAAAAGAAAATTAGTCTCAAAATTGGCATCGGCGCGTATTAAACCACTTTCACTATCAGGCTTTAAGTTGATGGTGAAATTATGATCTACTTCAAATTCAGAAGTATCATCAGGGATACAATCCAAGCTCCACTTACATGACGGTATTTTTACAAATTCAAGCGTCCATTCAATTGGCTCGAGCATATGTAACCTCCAATCTCGGCTTAGATTTTGGTGAAAAAGTAGATTTATGAACCGAGGTACTTTGACGAGGCGCACTCATATTCCACTCCACCTCGAGGGTTTCATTTTCTATCGCTCGAGCCATTAGACTTTCAGCAAAGAGATCCATTGGCTTTTTGTTTTGCATCGACAGTTCAATCAATCGCTGGCGGTGTTCATTGGATATAGGAACAAGGATAGAGTCACGCAACCGAAAATAAGTCGTGATCGCAGACCGAATCACTGATGTTCTTGAAGAATCGCGTTTTTCTGCCAAGTCATCAATTTGGGCAATAACTGACTTGGGCAAACGCACGGATACCATTTCGGGTAAGTCTGCTTGAATTTTGGTCATTCTAAATTTCCTCCTTTCTCTTCTTGTTTGAATTGCTTTTTATATTTTTCAAAAGTCTCTTCAAACCATGTCACAGGGCGTAAGGTAGCTCGAGCGGTCTCAATGACTAAGCGATAAATGGGCATATCAATATAAAAGTCAACTTCTGGAGGCCCAGGGCGAAAAGCATAACGGTATCTACAGTCTTCTGGATCTTGTTCTGAAAAACAGTAGCCATTTGCAATACCATCTATCACTTGGAGGTACGATACGCGCTCCAAAGGATTTACATGCCCAATATTGCCTTGATCCCACTCGAGATTACCCCGCAAAGAACCGTAGGGCGGCTCATCGCAGGGGCCAAAATCGGGCGCTTCGGTTTCGCTGTTTGATTCGACATTTGATTTGTCATACGGGTCGTCATACATA
>JANYFS010000544.1 GCA_025359705.1 Deinococcales bacterium
AAAGGTTCGGGCAAGGGTTCCACAGCAGCCGAAAATGGCAGCGGCCTAGCCGCAACCCAAGATGATGGCAGTAGTAGCCGTGGCAAAGGCACTGGCTCGAGCGCGGCAGATGACGGCAACGGCAAGGGTACTTCCGACAAGGGCAAGGGCAAAGGCTCGAGTGCCGCAGATGATGGCAACGGCAACAGCAAAGCGGGTGACGGTGGCTCGAGCGGCAATAAAGCAGGAGCCGCAGGCAAAGACGACACCCCTTCGGGCAAAGGTAAAAATGGTTCAGGAAATGGAGCCGAAGGTGCTGCACCCAAAGGTGCAGGTTTGACCACAGGTATTGCCGAAACGGGGCAAGGAACGGGAAAAGACGGCACTGGAACAGGTACGGAAGACGCTCGAGCGGGTAAAGATACCACTGAAAAAGGTGGTTCTCGAGCCTGCTGGGTTATTGTGGTTGCCCAAGGTATGCCCGAAGGTCGCTTGAGCCGTACAATGTCTCCCGAAATTTACAATGAAAGTGGTGTAAAAGTTTGGCCTGGAGCCGATATCCAAGGTGTTTCTAGCAGCTTAGTAAGTACCGTTGGCATTAACACCTATGCCCGAAGTCTTGGTGAAGTTCCCAAAAAAGTGGGCGATAAAACCACTACCTTCTATGCTTCAGGCGTGCTTAAATCAACTCCCGGTACTTCAGTCTACGAAAACATAAAAGTACCAGATAGTACAGGCGCACAACTTGCCGCAGTCTCAAGCGGGTGCCGCATGGTATTTATTCAATAACGTATTACCTCGAGAAAAAATCAATTCTTTTGCATCACATATTTCTACTAAAAAAGGCGCATACATTGCGCCTTTTTATTTACTGCTTTTCTAGCATTCTTTATACTTTTTCACCATCGAATTTTTCGCTCTCGAGCTTATTTCCATTGGGCAATTGACTAACCACCATTGCCACTACAATCGCTGCCCCACCCACCCAACCTTTTACCCCTAAAGTCTCCCCAATCCAGATATAGGCAAAAAACGCCGCAAACACAGGCTCGAGGGCGTAAATAATTGCGGCTTCGCTGGCAGCCACCAAACGTTGCCCAAAAGCCATCAGCAATGTAGTTCCAGCGGTGGCAAATACCGCCAGATATAAAATTTTTGGAATGCTTTCGGCACTCAAATGTATTCCACTATGTATTCCACTATTTAACAAATCGGGAATACTGAAAAGCCAAGCACATACCGCCACCACCAGCATTTGCACCGCCGTCAATGCCAGCGAATTGTGGTGGCTGACCCGCTCGAGGTACAAAATATAGACCGCATAAAAACTGGCACAACCCAAAGTCCATAGGTCGCCACTCGAGAAGCCTCCGCCACTTTCCGCCGAGATTAAAAAGATCCCGAACAGCGCCAACATCACCGCAGCCCAGATTTTTGGCAGCACTTTTTGCCGCAACAGCAGGGCCAAACCCAACGGAACCATCACTACATTAAGGCCAGTAATAAAAGCCGAACGGTTGCTGGAGATGAGGGTGAGGCCGATGGCTTGTGCCATATAGCTGGCAAAATTCAGCAATCCCAAAATCAAGCCATCGCGCCACAAGGCACGGTTGCCTTTCAAAAAGGGCAGCAATACCAAAATACCAATGCTAAAACGCAAAGCCACCAAGACCGCAGGTGAAACGGTATCGGTGACTTGCTTGACCAGTGGAAAGGTGGTTCCCCAAAGGATTGTCACCAGTACCAAGATAAAAATCCCTCGAGCGTGCGGCGAAATGGTTGGAAATCCAGACATACGCTCGAGTGTATGGGTCTGAGTTGCTTTGTAGTGTGATGCAAGTAGTGTAATTCAAGTGGTGTTGCAGTAGTGTTACAAAAAAGCGTCCCTCGAGGCGTAGAAAAATTCGCTCGAGGGGCGCTTTGGACACCAAACTGTCTTTAGAACCGTCTCGAAAACGTCTTACAGTTCAGCCGCGTGACTGCGCTCTTGGGCAGCTTTTTCGGCTTGCTTTTGGCGCTGCAAATCGGTTGCCAAACGCTCTTCGTCAATCAATTGCTCGCCTACGGTCAGTTTGTCGGCAGCCATTTCACGCATCGCCATCGTCACCAGATTATGGATCTTGCCCCGCTGTTCTGCGGGCAAAACACTTTGCGTACCTGCACGCAATTGCAAAGCTCGCTTTGCGATCACCACCGATAAACGGTATTTACTACCGGTTTGCGCCAGCAACTTGTCGATATTTTGTTCTGCCATTTCAACCTCCAAAAACCCAGACCCCTCGAGGGAATCGGTGAACCCTCAGTTTAACACGTACTCGAGCCAGTTGAGAATCCAGTTGAGAATCCAATTTTGATGTACACCCTAGAACAGCGAAAACCCCCATACTCGAGAGCAGGGGGTGCATAAATGCAGAAAACTACATGACAGAAGATTCTCTAGTATCGATCTCTTGAAAGGAGGTGATCCAACCGCACCTTCCGGTACAGTTACCTTGTTACGACT
>JANYFS010000439.1 GCA_025359705.1 Deinococcales bacterium
CAAGCCCGACAGGTGCTGCTTTAGGGTCAAGACAGGTGCTGCTTTTGGGCCAAGACAGGACTGGACGAGTACGGGTGCTTTATCAATGCGCCCTGATGTATCGGATGTTGAAGTCAAAGCTGCACGTCTGAAAAGGTATGCAGAGTTGCGATGGAATCCAGATACAAACTCGTGACTTTAGTCATGAGCTATTGATTATTCTCCTTAATCACCTACAGAATCTTAAATACTCAAAGATTCTGTGTTAAAAAACGATCTGAAAGAGATCAGAACGTTGTGCAGATCAGAAAGCTCGAGCAAAAGATTATTGGTTACGATTATTCGGGCGATTACTTATCTTTTGCCGCTACAAAACCTGCATTTTGGGCCTCCGTTGCAGTGGCAAAGCATATTTTAGCCTTGAGGGTTTTATAGTATCTGCCAGTGGGCAAGTGGTATTTTTTGTTACCCGAACCCTTGATCGTGGCGCTGGCAGGGCATTCTCCATTGGTAAGTGGAACGGTTCCCATGCTACTGCTCGAGGTTGTAGCACTGTTATTTGCCGCTTTGGGCAATGGCCCAAGGTACTTGACGTAGGCCGCTGCCCAGTTTTGGGATACTGCTTGTTGGGCATCGGCAAAGCTAACTTTTCCTGTGCAGGCCAGTTCATGCAATTTGGCATCCAATTTGTCTTTTAGCGCAGCATTTAGCGGCGAAGTTTTGGTGCTTTGGGGCCACAAATTGCGGGCCACACTCGCACCACCCAACTCGAGGGGAACCAAAAAATCCAATTGGTATTTAGAGGTATTTTGTGTGGTGATGCCGTAACTTTTGTAAACCGCAGCGGTGATCTCTGGTGCAACGGCTTTAATCTCTTTCACATAGCCAGCTTCACAAATTAATTTGGAATCGGTGGTTAAAACAGCCCCAGGTGTTAGCTTGGAATCGGGTAAAACAGGAATTTGAGCTGCCGCAAAAACGCTCGAGAGGGAAAGGATCGCAAAAACCGAACACACTTTGAGGGTCGTCATATTGCTCACAATATGGGATGGATATGAGTTTCAGCAAAAATGAGAACCCCTCGAGGCTAGACCATACCAATCGCGGGTTATGTTTAGTATGGTTAGGGTTACTATGGTTATCGGGTTTAACCACACCATATATAAGATTATTATGTTATATTATTGATTTTATATTACGCTCGAGCCAAGACTAATTTTAATTGCCCATAAGCCCGCTTAGGTTCCCAATATACCTTGATTTTTTCATATACAGGATGTACCGCCACACGATCCCACGTATGATTTTCCGAATCAAAAGAAATCTGCTCGAGCTGAGGGAAGCGCTCTAAAATTCGCTGGCCCATCACATAGATCAGCTCTTGAATACTTTTAGAATTGAATTCATGGAAAACTGTTTTGCATAGATCTGAAATCTGCTCGCCTGCCACATAGTTACTCGAGCCGTCCGATAAATCCTCGAGGGTGCTATATTTCCAACCCAAATCCATATGAATCAGTAGGGGTCTATCTTGATAATCGGGGAGGGTAGTGTATTCGTCACGCTGAAAAGCCGCAAAGGAACTGCCGGTAATTTTCAGCAGACGAAAGCCCGCCCGTCCACTATCATGACGGGTCACTCGAGCGCCGCTGGTTTGATCTTCTGGTTGATCTTTTGTTTGATCGTCTAGTGGATCTTTTAGTTCATTTTCGGTGTTCGGTACAATCCGCTCGAGGCGAATTTGGGCGGTGGCATGATCCGAATCCACTTGATTAAACAGTACCTTGCTGGGCGCAAATCCACCCTCTTGAGGAACCCGTACTTCGGCAAAAGGGATTTCTTGACCCGTCAGCTCGAGCGATTCCATTTGGGCATAGGTACTCAAAAAACGGTGTCCCAGAAAGATTAAAAGCCCTTCGAGGGTGGCCCCTTCGTACTGTGCCGATTCGCGCAGGATAAAGTTTTTCATGGTGTCGGTTGCCACCAACATAGAGTTATCGCCTTGGGTATAGGCGGGCAAAAAGTTGTTGCCAAAAATCTCCACCGAAACTGAATATGCAAATACAATATTGTTGCGCCCTACAAATTCCGATTCGGGAATGGCAGAAACCGTAAGCGGGGCGGCATAACTGCGTTGAAAAGTGGTGTAGAGCTTGCCATAACTGATTTCTGTCTTCATGGTTTTCTCCTGTTTTTCGTTGTTCGTTGTTCGTTTTTCGTTGTTCGTTGTTCGTTGTTCGTTGTTCGTTACTTAATTTGATGCACAAATCAATAAGTATGAGATAAAATAGTGATATGGCTCGAGGGTATCAATATATATAGTTTTTTATAATCAATCAGACTGAATCAGATCATTTAGACGAATTTCGGCAATGCGGTAAATCTGCTCGAGGGCAGTGTGTTGCTCTTGTAAGGGTGTATTGTTGAGCCGCAACTCAAATTGCTCGAGGATGTTACGGCGGTTGTGATCACGCACGGCGATGATGAAAGGAAAGTCGAATTTTTGGCGATAAGCGTGGTTCAGTTCGGTAAAACGCTGAAACAGCTCGAGGGGTAAGTCCTTCAGGCCCGCGCCAGACTGCTCCGCCACACTATGGGTACTCATCTCGAGCCTAGCCCCCAAGTCGGGGTGGGCGCGAATCAACTCGAGCTGTTGGGCTTGGGATGATTTTTTTACAACCTGTACCATAGCGCGGTGCAAAGCGTGCAGGCTCGAGAAAGGTCGCTGCTGCACAACCAAACGCGCTACCCATGCCGAATGTTCAAAAATTTCCGCCAAGAGCCTCACAAAAACGGCATCTTCTTGCTGGTGCAGCTCGTGCAAAGTCATGCCACATTTTAGCGAAATATTCGCATTTGACAAGGCTTCAGGATAAATCACGGTGCATCAATCCCTTTTGCGCTACACTCGAAACCAAGAGCATTCAAAAACATGAAAAAGAAAGATGCCTTTAAACAACTCAAATTAGCACTCAAAGACTGCGAACTTTCCCTGCTGCTCGAGTTGGGAAGAATGTCGCTTGGAATGCCTTCCCGTGACCGCAGCGTGATGGTTTATGCTTGGCTGGAAAACCGAGAATTGGCACGGCGGATTTATAAAAAACTAGGTACTCGAGCGCTAGCAGATTCCCCTAAAACTCCAGATGATCCCATAAAAATGAACCTTGATGCAGTCAAGGAAATCATCAAAACCTTTTGGCTCGAGCAAGATCAAATTAAGAATCCCCAAATTCATGTGACCGCATCAAAACCCACTCGAGACCGCGAACTCTTATCCCGAAACCTCGAGATTGAAGCAGTGCGGCAAATAGGTCAAAAAGAGAGCATCAATGATTTTAGTAATGATCTGGGTAATGATCTGGGTAATGATCTGGGTGATCGTACATATGCAAATGATAATGCGCCAAAAATTACCAGTCTCCCCCTCGAGCGTCAGATTAAAGAAGATTTACTTAAAAATCCGAATCAAGATACAGACCTACCTGATTTTCGGATTAAACAACCCAAATTATTTGAATGAATCCCCCAACTTTTTTCATCCTAAAAATCTCTTGGAGTCGCTTTCGTTTTGCTGGCTCGTGATCAATCGGCTGCAAATCGGCTGCAAATCTACCGTGTATTACGGTAAGGGTGCAACACAATCCGCCGTGTATTACGGTAGTGTCCTACGCTCGAGTTATGGGTTTTCCTCGAGTGGAACACCTATTTTGCACATATTTTTACCAATCCGCCGTGTATTACGGTAGGCTTGGTTGCGATTTGTGGTGAGGCTTTGCCCCAAGGTTTTAGCCGATATTGGGCGCAGTATGTGTACTGAACAACTTTTTAACATGCAGTATACCCTTGATTCTTTTTCCATTCAG
>JANYFS010000596.1 GCA_025359705.1 Deinococcales bacterium
TGAAAGTCATCGACGATATGCAGTTTTACGGAACCGTGACCGTGGGCGAGCGGGGGCAGATTGCCATTCCACAAGAGGCTAGAGACGCGCTAGGCATCACGGCAGGCGACAAAATGATGGTGATTTCGGGGATTTTTGAGGGCAGTTTGGTAATTGTGCCGCACCGCGTGGTCACGGATGTCCTAAAAAAAAGCTATACCCAAGCGCTTAGTCAGCTCCTCACGGGAATGGATGGGGTAAACCATGACTGAGGTCTCCCCTATTTCGCCCGTTCCGCCCCACAAAAAACCGCGCAAAGGGCTATTTGAGGATTTTAGAAAAGTGATCTCAACCGATTTTGGACTGTTCAAAGGTCGCCCGCTGATGTACGGCGCAGTGCTGCTGGCAAGCCTGATTCCTGCGGCTTACTGCGTGATTTACCTCTCGAGCGTGTGGGACCCTTACGGCAACCTGAAAAACCTGCCTGCGGGCATTGTCAATTTGGATCAGCCCACCACCTACCAAGATAAGGCGGTACACATTGGGCAAGACATCCTTCAGGAGCTGCAACGTGATCAGCCCTTCAAGCTCAAAAGTTACCCTTCGCTCGAGGAAGCCCGCAAAGCAGTTTCGCGCAACGAGGTCTATTTTGCGGTGATTTTGCCGAAAGACCTCAGCCAAAAAAGTGTGCAGGGCGATGCGAATGAACGGGCCGCGCTCGAGGTGGTGGTTTCGGAAGGTACCAGCTTTACGGCTTCGACTATTGGGCGGCGCTTTGCCGACGGCTTGGCCCTGAATATCAACCAAAAGCTGAACGAGAAGCGCTTTTTAGGAGTGCTGGAAGGCCAAACCAAGCTCGAGACGGGGTTTGATAAATTGCGAAAAGGTGCAGCGGAGTTGCTGGATGGCGCGGAAAAGCTCTCGAGCGGAGCCAACACCTTAGCAAACGGCAGCCGTGATTTGAGTACGGGCCTCGAGACTGCCCATTCGGGCGGGGTCAAGCTGAGCAAAGGGGCTAAGGATCTCTCGAGCGGGGTCTCCAAACTGACGGATGGGGTGGATCAATTGCACGGCGGGATCAAAACCTTGCAAAGCAAGTTGCCAGCAAAAACCGATCTGGACAGGCTCGAGGGCGGGGCCAAAAATCTCTCGAGCGGGCAAACACAGTTGAGCGCGGGTTTGGGTAAATTGGCGACGGGTTCACAAGCCTTGGCAGCCAAAACTGCCGAACTGAGCGCGGGTCTGGGCAAATTGGACACGGGGGCCAGGGTTTTAGCAACGGGCAGCGCCGACCTCTCGAGTGGCTTGGTTTCGCTCAAAACTGGAGCCACTCAGCTCGAGACGGGGGCCAGCGATCTAAATGGCGGCTTGGTCAAACTCGAGGGCGGGGCAAGTCAGCTTAAAACGGGTTTAGGGGATCTCTCGAGCAGCCTGGATCAGCTCTCGAGCGCGTCCGCAGCACTACCCGAAGGCAACCCGATACGGGCGGGGCTGGGGCAAAGTGCGGCGGGAAGTAAGAAATTGCTCGAGGGAGCCACGGGGTTGCAAGCGGGTTTGGGCAATGCCAAAGCGGGTTCTGCCAAGCTCTCCAGCGGGGCCAATCAGCTCGAGGGTGGACTGACCAAAGCGGGGCAAGGCGCGGAAAAAGTGGCAGGCGGGGCCAGAGCGCTCGAGGGCGGGATCACTCAGGCCAGCGAGGGGGCCAAACAACTCTCGAGTGGGGCCAATACCCTTGCCAGTGCTGCCAAACAAGCCCAGCAAGGCGCAACCAAATTACAAACGGGCGGGGCGCAGCTCGAAGGCGGGGTTTTGCGTTTAACGGGTGGTTTGGGGCAGCTCAAAACAGGGGTGGCAACCCTCGAGGGGAAATTTCCCGAAAAAGCGGTGCTGGATCAACTCTCGAGCGGGGCCAGCACGCTCGCCAACAAAAGCCAAGAACTCTCGAGCGGTTTGGATAAACTTGCGGACGGTGGTCTGAAGCTGAAAAATGGCTCGAGCGACCTCTCGAGCGGAGCCAAAAAAGTGGCAGAAGGGGCCAAAAAACTGCTCGAGGGCATCCCCAGCGACTTGTCTGGCCTCAGTGGAGACGCGCAAGGTTTGGCGGTCTCGGTGGAAACCAGAGCCATCGTCGAAAATAGCGTGCCAAACAACGGCACCGCCTACGCGCCGTATTTTATTGCCCTTTCACTGTGGGTGGGAGCCACCATCACCACTTTTATTTTTCATTATTTGCTGTTCCCCAGCCGCCTGCGCGAAGTGGGCCAAGGCTCCAAGATTGCGGGCAAAGCGGTATTGCCCTTCATCACTTTGCTACTGCAAGCCCTATGGATCGCGGTGGCCCTGATTTTTGTACTGCACATTCCCGTCCCCGACTGGGGCAGCTTTTCGGTGGTGGTCTTTGCGGGAATCTTCACCTATCTCAGCGTTTTTCTGGTGCTGCTGACCCTCTTTGGCGATGCAGGCCGCTTAGTCGCCATTTTGCTAATGGTCTTTCAATTGGGCGCAGCGGGCGGCTCCTTCCCTGTAGAACTCCTGCCCCAATCCTTCCAGGATGCCAGCAACTATCTGCCCATCACCGATTGCGTTAAAGGGTTACGCGCCGTGCTGTTCGGCTCTTACGGCGGCGACTGGCTGACCTATGTCCTGCGTATGGCCCTCACCTCGAGCCTATCACTTGTTCTGGCTTGGCTACTAGGCCGCAGACGTTGG
>JANYFS010000603.1 GCA_025359705.1 Deinococcales bacterium
AGGGGGAGTTCGCAGGGGCGCTGGGATGGCAACCATCTCGGTTGATCACCCTGATGTTCTCGACTTCCTAACCGCAAAAGATCTTGACCGCGAGACGAACGAGGGCGACATCTCAACCTTCAATATCTCCATCTTGATCACCGAAGCATTTTGGAACACACTACAGGCCAATCAACTGTGGCCCGTTACCCCTCAAGAGGTAGCTGGTAAATACTATTTAAAGAAAATAGACGGGCCATATACGGGCGATTTTCCAACGGGCGAGGAGCTTGTCCCCTGCTATGAGGGCGGAATCCCTGCCAAGTGGATCTGGAACCAGATTGCAAGGCACGCTTGGAGTACGGGTGAACCCGGACTAATCTTCGTAGACCGAATCAATGAATTTAGTGCCGTCCGTAATTTAGGCGAGAAGTATCAAATCAATTGCACCAATCCGTTAAAGTACCAAGCGGCATAGTCAGGCGACTGACTCTGAAAACCCTGAATATCGGGGGAAGCCCAGTAGTGGGTAATCCCGACGCATAATTTGAAACACACTTTATTGTGGAGTAGAAGAGGCGCGAACGAGCGACAAGGGGCATCTCAGTATTTAAAATCTAAATATTGAGATGGTGATGCGCTCTGAACTGCACAAATAACTGAGAAATAAAAGTGCAGAGCCAAGCAGAAATGGTTTGGCCTCTAAAGCAGAAACTTTAGAAGTAACAATTTTGGTGGTGAAATACCTCTCACAGTTGGTGAACCCTGCGATTTGGGTGCAATCAATTTAGTGGCCTACGTTAATAATGGAGTGTTTGATTATGAAACATTTCGCACAGATATATACACATGTACTCGCTTCTTAGATGATGTCTTGGATGTCAATGTGTTTGCGCTCGAGGATAATAGAGTTGCCAGTCAAGATTTGCGCCGTTTGGGTTTGGGAGTCATGGGACTCGCAGACGCGCTGATTAAAATGGGTCTTCGCTATGACAATGACGCAGGAAGAGAAGCGATTTATCAAATCATGAGCGTCTTACGAGTCGGAGCAATAGCTGCCAGTGAAGCGTTAGCGGTAGAGCGTGGAGTCTACCCCGTCTATGAAAGAAATAGCGTTAAGATAGATCACAACCCGCGTCGTAACGTGGCTATACTTACCGTAGCGCCCACAGGGTGTGTTGCCTCCAACACTTTAATCAGCACTACAGAAGGAATGCACCCAATTATCAATCTGGGTGATCCCAAGGGCGAGCAATGGCAGAACATAGCTTTGGGTGTCCACACTGATGAGGGGGTCAAACAGGCCACCAAGTTCTTCGTCAATGGGTTACAACCCGTCAAGCAAATTACCACATCACGGGGGTTTAGTGTCACGGCGACATATAACCACAAAATTCGTGTAATTGATTTAGCGGGGGACTATGTTTGGCGGCGCATGGACGAGCTTAGCGAAGGTGATCACGTCGTCCTCAAACGAGACACCTTGAATGAAGCGCCTTATACGAAGCTCGAGGTAGATAAAACAAACTGTACTGCGGATCAGATGAGCCTCGAGCTAGCTGAACTGCTGGGCCTCTATATGGGTAGCGGCTACACCACACAGACGGGCGAGCTTTACATCGAGACAAAACCGAAGAACCCCGACTTGCAGGATCACGTAAACAATTTGATAGCGGGATTGTTCCATGGCCCCGCCCTACCCTTCTTCGGGCTTAACCGCTTTCAGAAACCTCAAGGCGACGGTGAGCGAGGAGCTTTTATCCCCGATGCAGTGTTAGCCTCTGGGAAGGGCGCAGTACAGGCTTTCTTGCGCGGCCTCTTTGAAGCAATGGGGACGATTTCATCCAAGAGAGGTGCGTGCCTAGCTTCTCCCTCGCTTAGATTGCTACAGCAGACCCAGACTGCGTTATTGGGTTTAGGTATTGTTTCAGGAATACGCCAAATGCCCAAAAAGGACAAGCGGTATAAACAGAACGTGGTTTTTGAGTTGAAGCTAATCAACCCTCAAGAGGTGGGTCGTTTTCGCGAACAAATTGGGTTTATCAGCAAGCGTAACCAGACCGTGCTGGCTGGTATTCGACTCTCTGCCCCCCGTTTCGATGTGGTCGGAAACGAAAAACTCTATCGGGAGTTTTACGCCGCCTCAGTGGGCCTAGCTAACCGTATTCGCCAAGGGATTCTGGGCAGGATTACCAGCAGTCATGCGTTGTCCCTACCCTACGTCAGAGACCTGATTGAGAAATACCCCAGATTAAGGAAGGCTCGATTGTCTCAATTGGTTAGCAAGGATGTCTTCATTGATACCATTTTCACCATCAAAGAGGGAATCTTAAATACCTATGATCTTTCAGTTCCAGAAAATGTTACCTACATCGCCAATGGGTTCATCTCTCACAACACCACATCTATGCTGATGGGAGTTTCTAGCGGAATTGAACCAATCTACAGTCCTTTCATTTGGAGAAAGATTGGTAGCGACTATCATGCTTTGGTGTCTCCGCTCTTAATTGAACTCCTCGAGACCTACCCTGTAGATGAAAGATATGCCACCCTAGAAGGTGGGTGGGACTGGGATAAAGTGTCTGAGGGGCTTAGTGGCAACCACGGTAGTGTAATTGGATTAGACTTTATTCCACAGGAGATTCAAGATGTATTTGTTTGCGCTCATGATATTAAACCCCTCGAGCATGTAAGGATGCAAGGTGCAGTTCAAAGAGCTTTTGATCATAGTGGTTTAGCTGGCAATAGTCTTTCAAAAACGATTAA
The DNA here is from genome assembly GCA_025359705.1 of Deinococcales bacterium. Taxonomy (GTDB): domain Bacteria; phylum Deinococcota; class Deinococci; order Deinococcales; family Deinococcaceae; genus JACMOA01. Next base: position 2,746 of record JANYFS010000603.1, read on the forward strand.
CGCGCCTAATGAGGCCACGGTGCAAGATATGGAAGATGCTTATAGTGAAGCATACCGAACAGGTTGCAAAGGGATCACAGTGTACCGTGATGGCTCGAGACAGTTTCAGGTCTTGAGTGTGAGTAAGGCAAAGACTGAGGAAGTGGAGGAAAACACTCCTGTCGTCACACCCGTCATTTCGCCCACTGTCATTCCACACTCTGAGCGCCCCTCGAGACTAATGGGCGTTACCGACATGGTAAGACTGACCGATCCCGCCACAGGTGAGCGTCGTAGTTTCTTGGTCACAGTTAATCAACAAGGTGGTAAACCTGCCGAAGTGATTGTCACCTCTGGTAAGGCTGGGGATGAGGCCAACGCAGATAGTGAGGCTTTGGGGCGCGTAGTCTCCATCGCTCTACAGTATGGTGTCCCCTCTGAGGCAATCATCAAAACCCTACGGGGCATCAACGGTGGTCTTTACGGTTCTTACAATGGGCGTATGGTAGGCAGCAAG
>JANYFS010000003.1 GCA_025359705.1 Deinococcales bacterium
TAAAACTTCTGTTGAATCACTTCGCCCTCGAGGGTAAAAGCCAAAGTTCCCAGTGGGGTTTGGTATTGCCCTGCCAAAATCTGTTTATTCAGGGCTGGGCGCAGTTCCTCGAGGCTCCAATTGCTCACTTTTTTCTGCAAATCCACTTTCCTAAGCGCCTCGACTACCACTTGCACCGCCGCAAATGCCTGCGCCGAAAACTGAGGCGGTTCTTTGCGGTATTGGGCTTTGTAGCGCTCACGGAAAGCGGTCTGGATCGGGCTGTTTTCTTGGGGGTTGTAGGCTTGGGCTACCAAAACCCCATCGCAATCTTCGCGGCACACTGGAAAAACATTGGCGGTGTTCAGGCCATTTCCACCAATCACTGTACCTTTAAAACCCGCTTTGCGAAGCTGCCGAATCAGGTTGCCGCTGTCTAGGGCCAGCCCAGAAACGATCACCAGATCAGGCTTTTGGGCCAATGTTACCGCCACCATGCCCACAAAATCGCTGTCGATGGTTTTAAACTTTTGCACACTCACTTTCTCGAGCTTTTGGGCCGCTGCTGCACTTTGAAACACCACGGTTTCGCTCGAGGCAAAGGCATCGTTTTGGGCGTAAAAAAAAGCCACCCGCCGAATCTTGGGGTTCTGCTCGAGGGCGGCCCGCAGTGCGTTGGGTGCGACCATATCCACCGAAGCACTCACTCGAGCGATGAATTTCCCGATTTGGGGAATGCCCCGCGCGGTGGTGCTTGGCCCGACCACGGGAACTCCTGCTTTTTCCGCTAGTGGATCGGCAGCAAATGCCTGCTGAGACAGGGTGGGGCCAATCAATGCCACCACTTTATTGCGCTCGAGCTGAAGTCCAAAAGAATGAATCGCGCCCGCCTCGTCGCCGCCTGTGTCCTCGAGAATCAGTTTGAAGGGTGTACCGCCAATGCCTCCTTGTGCATTGAAAAATTCTTCGGCAATCTGCGCTCCAATCACCTGTTCTTGCCCCAAAAGTGCCGCGCTCGAGGTTTGGGCCACCGAAAGCCCAATTGGAATCGGGCTGGCTACTTTTTCCGCCGCTGCCCTATTCAACAAACCCATTAAAAAGGTGCAAACCAAAAGCATAGTGTGGGTTTTAAGTTGGCAGGCAAGACGAGCAGTCATGTGTTTAAAACACCCTTTTGACACGGTATAGAGGAGCGAAAGCCGTTACCAGCCAACAGAAAACGATTGCAACTGGATATTGCAACTGGAGTGATTGGGAGTGTTTATGGTTGCCCACAAGCCACCGTGCCGAACCACCAAATTTTGAGTGGTTGAAGCTGTTTTTTTGATATTTGAAGTATACGGATGCCCGATTGATAAGTCAAGCATTCCAATGTTCTGACCTTTGTACTGAGTATAAATATTTATCTTGATCTTGGCTTGAGTGCGTAGGTTTTATACGTTTGGAATATATATTTTTCATTTTTTGATGGGTTTTCATGGATTTATCCTAGCACTAAAAAGCCAATACCATTTGGTTTTTACACTAAAATTGTGCCAAATCTATTCTTTATCTTGATTTAAAGTTCAAACAATGGCACAATAGATCTCACTTATCCACATCTTCAAAACAAACCCTAAAACACTTCACCTCGAGCCACTGCCAAATCCCGCTCGAGTGGGCCACAGCTCATTCTCGGTCACGTTTTTCCACACAGGTTGATCTACAAGGAAACCATGCACAGGGCCACACAAGAACGGGAATCTTCCAATCCAAATTCACCGCCAAATTCACCGCCAAAACTGCAAAAACCAGTGCGAAAACGCCTAGGGTTAAGTGCCAAAACCATTCTGACCACGGTGTTGCCCGTGTTTATTTTGGGAATTTTTGTGGTGCTGCTACTGACCCTCCAACGGGTCAATACCCTCGAGACTTTGGGGCGCACCCTGGCGGATTCGGTGGTACGGATTTTGGCGACCACTTTGGATGTGCAGGATCTGACTTTGGTCAATACCCAGCTTCAGGCGGCGGTTTCTTCGGAAAATGTAGCTTTTGTGGATGTGCGGCCCAGCGGGGCAGCAGTGCGGTTTTTCACCTCCAAAGATCCCAATACCGATTGGTCTTTGCTGCGCCTGTACGACCAATTTCTCAAAAAAACCCCAGGTTCGAGGCACTTTAAATACACCGACACTCGAGCGACCCAGTACCGCCAGATTTTGGAACAGAGCCGCGCGGGAAATACGGGGGCCAGAAAAGATGTGCAAGAGCATTTGCAAGATGCCCTAAACCGCCTGACACCGCTCGAGGGGCAGGTTACGGATTTACAGGTGATTGAGGTGGAAGTCTACGCCACGCCTGCGGGCGCTCGGCATGTGCGTTTTGCGGGCGAGGCCCAGCCCGCAGGTGAAAGAATCTTCGATTTGGGAATAGGGGTGATCGACAAGTCGGTTCGAGACTTGCTGGATGCACAATTGGGCAGCATTTTGCTGCTGACCGCACTCGCCCTGCTGGGAACCTTGGCGCTGGCGGTTTGGTTTGGTCGCCGTTTGGTTCGTCCTGTATTGGCCCTGACCGCTGCGGTCAATCACATCAGTTTGGGCAAAATGGACGCACCCATGCCACGGCAAGACGGCGACGAACTCGCGGACTTGGCAGAATCGGTGGATCGCCTGCGGGTCAGCTTGGTGATGGCTTTAAACCGCTTGCGTCCCAAAGGGCCGCTGTGAACCTTGTGAACCTTTCTTTTGTAGGTGTGTTTGGGATGATCTCCCCTCGAGGCTATTTGGAAATCCTTCCTTCACTCAAGCGCAGTGAACTTTTTTGGGCAATCCCAAAAGTTAGAAAAACCCATTTTCACAAATGCCCTGCCTGCTACGGTACAGGTGGCCCTCGAGGTCTTATTTTGGGCCTAAATCTGGGTCTTAATCTGCAAAAGCTCGAGACAAAAGGAGGGGAAACACCGTGTTCGAGCCATTAGAAAAACGCCAATCGCTTGGTGCGGAAGTGGCCCAACACCTTCAGGAAATGCTGCTGAATGGTACCTTTCGTCCTGGAGATTATTTGCCCAGCCAGCGCGACTTGGCCCAGCAATTTGGCACCAGTTTGGCGGCGGTGCGCGAGGCCATCAGCATTTTGTCGGCGGCGGGATTGATCGATGCACGGCCTGGGCGTGGCACGGTAGTTTTGTCGGTCAGTGCGGCGTTACCCACGGGGTTTAACGTTTGGTTGGGTGCCATCCACAACGAATCCGAGGCCAAATCGTTCCTCGAGACCCGCCAAATCCTCGAGCATTACACCCTGATGCAAGCCACCCAAAAGGCCACCCCAGCACAAGTCCAACGCTTGCAAGAAATTTTGCTCGAGATGAAAAACAGCGGCAATGATCCCGAACTATTTGTGCAAGCCGACCTAGCTTTGCATTTTTTTATTGCGGATACCGCAGGAAACCCCGTGGTAGCCCGCTTACTGCGGGTGATTCACACCCCACTGGCCCATTTGCTGCGTGCTTTGAGTGTGCAAATGATCGAGGAGGGCCGCTTCGAGCGGATTTATGCCACCCACCGCGATATGGTCAATGCCATTGCCAGAGGAAGTGGCGAAGCTGCCGCAGATGCCTTTGACCGCATGTTACAAGAGGCTTTATCCAACGACGCTCTGAAAAAAGCCTTGGGCCAAGGTGAAATTACCCTCGAGCCGTTGGGCAAAGATTTCCTCGATGATTTGCGTTGGAACCTAACCCGCTTGATTGGCCCCATGTCGGAAGTGATTTTGTCTGATGCGGCGGGTGAATTGGGGGTTGTCCTCGAGCGGTTGACCAAACGGCAATTGCGGGCCTATTTGTATAAAATTGCTCAGCAGTTACCCGTGGGCAAACACGATGAATGGTTGGCGCTCACCGAACTATTTTATAAACGCTATGAGGCGTGAAGTTTCCAATAAAGTTTTCAGCCTTGCAAAGTTCTACCGCTCGAGCAGTATTTCCAATTGTTTTGTATTGTTTTGTATTGTTTGGCTCGAGGTTTTTCTATTTTTCCCGCATCTTCCCACAAGTTGTGGGAACTTTTTTTGCACCCTCAAAAATACTCGGTAAATGTTGAACACTTGAACACTTGCTCAGATATTGCTACACTCGAGATATATGAGCAAGTGTTAAAACATAGGAGATGTTTAATGAAGAATACTCGTTTAAAAATTGACCCTGTAATTAAAAACTCGGTATTATTTTTACACATACTGTTGCTTATTGCTTGCGGCCTATATTTTACTTGGTTAACAAGAGTTTG
>JANYFS010000005.1 GCA_025359705.1 Deinococcales bacterium
GAAGTCTATGAAGATTGTGTTTGATGAACGATTACCAAAGTGGAATTACACGGCAGTACCCCAAACAGGGGTACCCCAAATGGGGTGAGATCGGGAAGTTATTTCATCCCCAATCCTAAAACGCTCGAGATAAGCATTTGAGTGTTGACCACTACCCTATTTTGCTGCACTCGAGCTAGCCGCACGATAGCCACGCCCTTAAAGGGCGATGGAGACCTCGGTTATGACTGCTACAGAACATATCTCAGCACAGCTCCTCGAGCGCGGCTACTGCTTTACAGGCAACTCTCAAAAACAGTGGCTCAGTCCCAACCAATATTTTGTGGGCCGCCCCAAAGAAGTCAAAAGCCGCCTGGAACATATCACCGACCGTTCCAGCTTGAACGCCTTTGAAAAAGAAGCCCTCGAGCGGCAAAGCCAAGAAATTGAGCGGCTGACCGTGATTAAACCGCTCGAGCAACTCTCCTTCACCCCCCAAAGCACCTTTGTGCCCATTTCCGCCATTACCCAGTTCGCTCAAAAGCTCTTGGGTGGATCGCGCTACAACACCATCACCTGTACTCGAGATCCCCAATCTGGCAAGCTCGAGTTGGAACACACCGGACCAGCCTACCCTCAACTGAACAAAATCAAGCGCTACATCACCACCCTCGGGCGTAGATCGGATGAGGCTGCGGATTACACGGCCTGGGACGAAGACTTTGTGGAGTTTTTAGCCCACTCGGACTACCGACTCGAGCTGGAAAATGGCTACGCCGATAAGTATGCATACCTCTCGAGCGATTACTCACCTCAGCCCTACCACCAAGAAATTCTGAACTGGAACGAAAAATTCATTCCGCACGATTATCAGTTGCGCGAGGTTAGCCGCATGTTGGCTATGCGCTGCGGCATCAATGCCTTTGATGTGGGCTTAGGTAAAACGCTCACCGCCATTCTGACGGCCTTCACCCTCAGGCAGCGCGGAATCATTCAGCGACCCCTATTTGTGGTGCCCTTGTCCGTCGCGGGCAAATGGCGGGCTGAAATCCTCAAGGCCATTCCCAGCGCTAAGGTGCTGATGATTGGGGCTGAACCGGTTTACATGGACGAAATGGGAACCATTCTGACCGATGATTTTGGCGAAGAAGTCTGGAAAGAAATTAGCGGAGCCAAGCTGCTCGATCAGCAACTCCGTCAGTACCTGCAAGGCGCAACGGATATCTGCATCATCAGCTATGAAACCTTTGGGCGCATTCCAATGAATCCCCTGCAACAACTCGAGCTGATTGAACAAACCTTTGGGGATTTGACTCAAAACGGCTACAAACACCCGCAGATGTCCAGAGGTCTCTTTGAGCAGTACGCCGGACTCAAAGCTCAAATGCTGATCAATCTCGGATCACTCAAGGAGGCTGACCTCGAGGTAGCCAGTAAAAAGCTGCTGGAAGTTAAGGAAGAGCTGCTGGCTTTGGTGGGCAAGAAGAACGACGAAGATACCTGGCTGCGAATTAACAAAAAGGCCGAAAAAGACCGCTTGACCTTTCTGAGTAAAGCCTACACCGCACTGCATCAAGAAAACAGCAACAAACTCAGCCTCGAGTGGCATGAACTGGGAATCGATTTCTTGGTGGTTGATGAAGCGCACAACTTTAAAAACCTGTGGACTCCCGCTGCGAATTACAGTGGAATCAAGTATCTGGGTGCGCCGCATGAAAGTTCCTACCGTGCGGTGGATCTGTATTTTAAAACCCGTGAGCTCAACAAGCGGGTAGGGGAGGGGGTTTACCTCTTGACCGCCACCCCCATCAAAAATAGCCCACTCGAGCTGTTTAACCTGTTCGAGTTTTTGGGCCACAATCCCTTGCGAGAAGCGGGAATCTACAATATCAACCAGATGATTGACCGCTTTATTGACCTGGCTCTAACTCCAGAGGGCGGTTGGGCAGTATCGGGCTTGAAAGATTTGCGAGAATTGCGGGAACTCAGCTTTAGGTTGATCAACCGTAAAACTGCCAAGGAAGTGGGGTTGAAACTGCCCGAACTCAAAATCGAATATGTGATTGCTCACTCGGATGAAGAGCAGCGCGACTATATCGCCGACATTCTTTCCCATCCTTTTGATGCGCTCAAAAAATATATGGGCAGCGATATCGAAAACGAACGTCAAGCTCGAATGGGCATCACCCACCTGCTACAACGGGTAGAACTGGATCTGGAAATGATCGATCCCGCAAAGCACCGTGGACACATTTCTCCTAAGGTCAAAAGCTTGCTCGAGAAAATTGAGCAAATGCAGCAAGAAGGGTCCAAGGGACTGGTCTTTTGCGATGTGACCAATATGCCTAGTGTCCTGCCTGGG